>PKUH01000016.1 GCA_002869615.1 Desulfuromonas sp.
CATTTGACCCGGGTCGGGCCGGTGGTCGCGCATCCTGAAACAAATAAAAGAAGCGCTATCGTTGATAAAACAAGAACTTTTTTCATCTGGCACCTCACTCTATGGTTATTGTCACAAAATGACAGTGGAATAATTCAGGTTATTTTCACATTATATAACAAGATCGGCAATTGAAAACAGTCTGAAAGTCAGCAGCAAGCGATTACGGTTTAAATCGATCGTCGGTTATTTCTTTTAAACACCCAACAATAGGGCGTAGCCGCTTAAATATTGATTGTACTATATAGCCGGTGTAAACTTTCGGGCCGAGCAAAAAAACGGAAGCAAGGTGATATGTTCGAAAAAATAGCCGCCCTGCTGCGGATGATCAAATTCTCGCACACTATTTTTGCTTTTCCCTTTGCCCTGATGGGCGTCGTACTGGCAAGTCTGGCGTCGCGATCGATCCCCGAAATAAACCAGATTCTCTGGATCTGTGTTGCCATGGTCGGAGCCCGCAGTGCGGCAATGGGTCTGAACCGAATTATTGATGCCAGAATCGATGCGGCCAACCCGCGTACGGCTGCCAGGGAAATTCCGGCCGGCAAGGTTTCGATCAAAGAAGCAGTGGCTTTCGTAGTCGTTGCTCTTGCTCTTCTGCTTTTTGCCGCATGGATGTTGAACCCGCTCTGCCTGTACCTGTCACCGGTGGCGATATTCTTCCTTTTTCTTTATTCCTACTGCAAGCGATTCACCTCCCTCGCTCATCTGGTTCTCGGAATCTGCCTGGCGGCGGCACCGCTCGGAGCCTGGATTGCCCTGCGTGGAGATATCGGATGGCCGGCGGTTGTCCTGGCGCTGGCGGTCCTGCTCTGGGTCGCCGGATTCTATATCTTCTATGCGTTGCAGGATATAGAATTCGATCGGCAGCAAGGCCTGCACTCGATCCCGGTTCATCTCGGGCCCGGGAAATCGATAATTCTTGTCCGGTATCTGCATGTCGGTATGATCATCCTGTTGTTGGCTCTGGGTATGGTCGATGGATTGGGACTGATCTACCTGGTCGGTGTTGGTGTGATTTCATTGATGCTGATCTACGAACACATGCTGGTCAAGGCCGACGATCTGAGCCGTCTCGACGCTGCTTTTTTCAATATGAATGGCTACATAAGTGTTACGATTTTTCTGTTTGCCCTGCTCGATGCAGTGATCTGAACCTTTTCCGGAGAGGATGGTTGGAAAGATGAAGAAGCATATCGTTGTAGTCATCACCGGCGCTTCCGGTGCTTGTTATGGTCTGGGATTGATCCGCGAGTTGCTTGCCGCCGGCTGCCGGGTCTCATTGCTGGTGAGTGATGCCGGGCGGCAGGTGGTCGCCTATGAAACCGGCCTCGATCTCGCGACAACTCCCGGGCAGACCATTCTCCAGATCAGGAATTATCTCGGGGTTGATGGAGAACTCGAATGTTATGCCGTCAATGACTTTTTCGCCCCGGTCGCAAGCGGCACTGCGGCTCCCGATGCCGTCGTTATCGTCCCCTGCTCAATGGGCACGGCCGGACGAATCGCTTCCGGTTTGAGCGAAAACCTGATCGAGCGGGTCGCCGATGTTGCACTGAAGGAACGGCGGGAGCTGATTCTGGTGCCGCGCGAGACGCCGTTCAACCAGATCCACCTTGAAAATCTTCTCAGCTTGTCAAAAGCCGGGGCTGTGATCCTCCCGGCGATGCCGGCATTTTATCAGAACCCTGAGTCGATTGATGATATGGTCAATTTCGTGGTCGGCAAGATCCTCGATGCCCTTCGGGTTAACCACCAACTTTTCACGCGCTGGGGTTCAGAAGGGAAATCGGAGTAGTGAGAGTTGATTTCAAACAGTTGAAAGAACAGCTCGAAGCGGGACAGCGGATCAGTGCTGCTGATGCAGTGGCCCTGTTCGAGAGCAATGACCTGCTGGCTATCGGCGAGCTTGCGGCGATGGCAAATCGGCGCCAGAATGGCGAGACGGTTTATTTCAATGTCAATCGCCACATCAATTACACCAATTTATGCGTCAATCGTTGTACCTTCTGCGCGTTCAGCAAGGGGGTTGAGGATGAAGGATGCTACACGCTGGCCCTGAACGATATCCTCGAAAAAGCGGCTGAAGCGAATGCCGCCGGTGCGACCGAGATCCACATGGTCGGCGGGTTGCACCCAGACCTGCCTTTCGATTTTTACATCGAGATGCTGGCCAGCCTCAAGGCCGACAACCCGGCCCTTCATATCAAGGCGTTTACGGCGGTAGAAATTGATTACTTTGCCCGGATAACCGGTCAGTCTGTTGACCAGGTGCTGCTCGAATTGAAAGCGGCCGGACTCGAATCGATGCCTGGCGGCGGCGCCGAAATCCTCGGGAAAAGGGTTCGCGATATCATCTGTCCGGAAAAGATCAGCGGCGAGCGCTGGCTCGAGATTATCGAAAAGGTCCATCGGGCCGGTTTGAAAAGTAACGCGACCATGCTGTTCGGCCATGTCGAGAAGTATGAAGACCGGGTTGACCATCTCGCAAAGCTGCGAGATCTTCAAGATAAAACCGGCGGTTTTCAGGCCTTTATCCCCCTCGCATTTCAACCCGACAATACCCGGGTTCCGGGGGCAAAAGGGGTCAGCGGCGTTGATGCCCTCAAAACCCTTGCGATCAGCCGGATTTACCTTGATAATTTTCAGCATATCAAGGCCTACTGGGTCATGCTCGGCCTGAAGACGGCACAGGTTGCACTCGCATTCGGAGTCAACGATCTTGATGGTACGGTCATCGAGGAGAAAATCGGCCACGATGCCGGCGCCGAATCGCCACAGGCCCTGAGCAAGGATCAACTTCTTGATCTGATCAGAATTGCCGGGAAAAAACCGGTTGAACGCAACACCCTTTACGAGGAATTGCGGAGCTACGCGGTATGAATATTGCGGCCACTGAAAATTCTCCAATCACGGCTGAAGAAGCACTGCATCTGCTGTTGACGGAAGACTTGCTGGTCGTTGGCAAGACCGCAGATGCCGTGCGCCGCAAGAAACATCCTGCTAACCAGGTCAGTTTTGTCGTTGACCGGAATGTCAACTACACTAATATTTGCGAATCAAAATGCCGTTTTTGCGCTTTCTACCGCAATGCCGGAGATGCCGACGCCTACGTTCTTGACCATCGGACGATCTATGCAAAAATCGAGGAGCTGGTTGCCCGTAGCGGGACGCAACTGTTGATGCAGGGTGGTCTTCACCCTGAACTTAAGATCGACTGGTTTGAGGAGTTGTTCCGTCAGATCAAGCAGCGTTTCCCGACGGTTCAGATTCACTCACTTTCGCCGGCCGAGATCATCCATATTGCCGAAATATCGGGTCTGACTATGCCGGAGTGCCTGGCGCGGCTGCATCAGGCCGGTCTCGATTCGTTGCCCGGTGGCGGAGCTGAAATCCTCGTCGATGATGTACGGCAGGAGGTTTCGCCGAACAAGATCGGCTGGCAGGAATGGGCCGCAGTGATGATTGAAGCGCATCGACTAAGAATGCCGACAACAGCGACAATGATGTTCGGCTCGAAGGAGCGGCCCGAAGACATTATCGAACACCTGTTCCGGATCCGCGAGATTCAGCAGAGAACAGGCGGCTTTACCGCATTTATCCCCTGGACCTTCCAGCCTTACAACACCGAACTTGGTGGTGAAACAGCGAGTGGTGTCGAGTACCTCAAGGTCCTTGCACTCTCCCGGATCATTCTCGATAATATCGACAACATCCAGGCAAGCTGGGTCACCCAGGGAGACAAGATGGCGCAGATCGCACTCTTTTTCGGGGCCAATGATCTCGGCGGGACGATGCTCGAGGAGAACGTTGTTGCCGCCGCCGGGGTTTCATTCCGGTTGTCGCAGTCGCAGATCATCGATCTTGCCCGCAGCGCCGGATTTGTACCGGTTCGGCGAACGACGACATACGATACCCTTGAAATTTATGATTGATATTCGGTAGGGAGATGCCGCAAATGCGAAAAAATATTGCCAATATGACCGGGTACGTCCCCGGGTTTCAACCGCCTGACGACGAAGACTGGATCAAACTCAACACCAATGAAAATCCTTATCCACCGTCACCCCGTGTCGTCGAGGCCATTACAGCCGAACTCGATGCCGGTGAATCGTTGCGCCGCTATCCGGATCCCCCGAGCAGGAGCGGACGTCAGGCAGCGTCCGATCTTTATGGATTCGATCCCTCCTGGGTGATCATGGCTAACGGCTCGGATGAGCTGCTCAACAACCTGATCCGGGCTTACGTGAGTGAAGATGAGGAATTGGCATTTATTCAGCCCTCCTACTCCTACTATGCGACCCTCGCCAAAATCCAGGGAGCTTCGATCCGAACCTTCGCCCTTGATGAAAATTGGCAGATTGCTGATTTCCCACGGCGTTATGATGGCAAACTTTTTTTTCTGACCTCGCCGAATGCGCCGCTCGGGATCACTTTCAGCAATGAATATATTGCTGATATTGCCGACCGCTGTGACGGCATATTGGTCGTTGATGAAGCTTATGCCGACTTCGCTGATGAAAATGCCCTTGATCTGGTCAGGCAGCATGACAATATCATCGTGACCCGTACTTTCTCGAAAAGCTATGCCCTGGCCGGAATGCGGCTCGGCCTCGCCATCGCCCGCCCGGAAGTGATTGCCGCGCTCGACAAGATCCGCGATCATTACAACCTGGATCGACTCGCTCAGGTCGCGGCGGTCGCGGCATTGAAAGACCAGGATTATTTTCAGCAGACGATTACAAAAATCAGGCAGACGCGCACGTGGTTTGTGGCCGAACTCGAGAGCCTGCAATACACTGTCCTGCCATCTCAGGCCAATTATGTGTTTGCCATCCCGCCTGATCGCGACGGCAAGCGGATTTATGAGGCCCTGTTCGAAAAAAAGATCCTCGTTCGATTCTTCCCGGATGTCTTGCTGGCCCACGGTTTAAGAATCAGCATCGGAACTCCGGAGGAGATGGCGGCGACGGTCGAAGCACTGAAGGAAATTGAGTGATCCATTATTTCTGCTTTAGGAAGATCAGGGGTCGGATCCGTTATTGAATGCGGAGCTGACCCCTTTTCGTTTGCAAACCTGACGATGAATCTGCCCTTCAAAACAGAAGATGTTTCGGAACGACTGCTTGCCTGGTATACCCGGCATGGCCGTGACCTGCCGTGGCGGCAGACCCGTGACCCGTACCGGATCTGGCTCTCCGAAGTCATGCTACAGCAGACCACGGTGGCGGCGGTTATTCCATATTATGAAAAATTCCTCGCCCGGTTTCCCGATGTCGTTTCGCTGGCAGCTGCTGAACTTGAAGCAGTCCTTGAGCTCTGGTCCGGGCTCGGATATTATTCACGCGCCCGCAACCTGCACCGGGCGGCGCAAATGGTCGCCGGGGAATACAACGGGCGCTTTCCGAATGATGTCGAAGGCTTGATGGGCCTGCCCGGAATCGGTCGTTCGACAGCCGGGGCTATCTGTTCAATTGCCTACGACCGACCGGCGCCGATCCTCGACGGCAATGTTCGCCGGGTCCTGGCACGGCTGATGGCTCTGCGTGAGCCCGCGCGGGATCGGCAAGCCGAGAAAAAACTCTGGCGCTGGGCCGAAGCCTTGACACCGTTGGACCGACCGCATGATTATGCTCAGGCGATCATGGATCTTGGCGCGACCCTCTGTACGCCCCGACAGCCGGAATGTTGCCGCTGTCCCCTGGCCGAAATTTGCCAGGCGCGAAGTCAGGGGCTCGAAAACGAGCTGCCGAAGACCGGAAAAAAAGAGAAAGTCGGAGAGCGGCTGCAAGTTGTCCTGATCGTTGAGAAAGAGGGCCAGCTGTTGCTCAACCGGCGGCCGCCGAGCGGTCTGCTCGGCGGCATGTGGGAGTTTCCCTGTGCCGACCTTGAACCGGGAGAAGAACCGGCGCAGCGGGCCCGGGCACTCGCCCGGAATTATTCCATAGAGACTGAACTGCACTGTATCGGCCGGATCAGGCATGTCTACAGCCATTTCCGCCTTGAGGCGATCGTCTTCCGGACCGGAATTGCCGAACAGACCGGAATTGCCGAAACCGGTACATTCTGGCATGATGCGGAGAAATTGGCCGAAAGCCCGTTGCACGGAGCGCATCAGAAAGCCCTGAACCTGACAATGAAGGAACGGAAACCATGACTGATATTGAAATTCTGACGACCGAAGATGAGGTTGAAAAACTGGCGCATTCCCTGCGTCATGAATCCTCGGTTGCAGTCGACCTTGAAATGGATGCGATGCATAATTATCGTGAAAAAATATGCCTGGCCCAGATTTCAACAACGCAACATACGGTTCTGGCCGACCCGCTTGTCGGCGGCAACCTTGCGCCGCTGGCAGGAGTTTTTGCCGAGACCGGTATCCGCAAAATCTTTCACGCCGTCGATTATGACCTGCGCAGCCTCAAACGGGATTACGGATTTGCCGTGCACAACCTGTTCGATACCATGATTGCCGCCCAGTTCTGTGGCGAAGAGAAAATAGGGCTGGCCGACCTTCTGGGAAAATACTTCGGTGTTAAGCTCGACAAGAAGTACCAGCGTGCCGACTGGTCGCATCGCCCGCTGAAAAAGGAAATGATTGCTTACGCGGCCGAGGATACGCGTCATCTGCATCGACTGGTCGCTATCCTCGAGGAGAAGCTCCGGGAGCTCGGTCGTCTCGACTGGCTGCACGAGGAGTGCAAACTTCTCGAAGAGATTTGCTTTGATGAAAACAGCGGGCCTCTGTTCCTACGGTTCAAAGGGGCGGGAAAGCTTGAAAGACGCCAGCTGGCGCAACTCGAAGAGTTGCTGCAATGGCGTGATAAAGAGGCTGAACGCCGCAACTGTCCTCACTTCAAGGTCGTCGGCAACAAGTCTCTGTTGGCGCTCATTCTGACCCGGCCTGAGGGTGTTGATGCACTCTCCTCGCTCGAAGGGATGTCCTCCCGACAGGTTGAGCGATACGGCCAGCAGCTGCTCAACTGTCTCGATAAGGCCAATCAGATTGACGAAGAAGATCTCCCTCTATTCCCGCGGGCGCCGCGGATTAAAAGAGATCCGCAGGTCGATCAGCTGCTGGCCAAACTGAAGGTTTGGCGGACAAAAAAGGCGGCCGATCTTGCCATTGACCCCGGGGTTCTGGTCAACAACAGTCTGCTTGAGGCGGTTGCCCGGCAACGACCGAAGCGACCGGAAGACCTTCATCAGGTTCGCGGACTGAGGTCATGGCAGATCGGTGAGATCGGCGAAGATATTGTTGCGATTGTACGATAAGCCGGATTGCCTGAAGTTCGCTAGCGGCTGCCGGGGTGCCCTCTGCCGTATACGACGATGCCATGAAAAAGCTTTACACATTTGATCTCACCGAACGGGCCCTTGCCGGGATGTTTCACGAGCTGTTATTGCAAGAGGGGATTGAATGCCTGCTCCGCAATGAACAGCTTTTCTCCGGCCTCGGCGAAATTCCTTTTGTCGAATGTTATCCCGAGCTCTGGGTTGTCGATGCCGAAATGTTCCCGCGGGCGCAATCCCTGTTGCGTCAGTATATGGCCGATGCACCCGAAAAGTTGCCGGAATGGCATTGTCCCGGGTGCGGTGAACAGATCGAGGGCCATTTTAATGCCTGCTGGAACTGCGGTTGCAGTCCGTCAGACGATTAACGGGTTTTCCCCGGAATCCCCGGTTCGGTCATCGGCTGGGGATCGAGAACCCGATCAAGTTCATCCTCCGGCAAAACTTTCTTTTCGATAGCGACCGCACGGACGGTCTTGCCGCTGGCAAAAGCCTGCTTGGCAATATCGGCGGCCTGATCGTAGCCGATAACCGGGGCCAGGGCGGTGCACATTGCCAGGCTCTCTTCGACCAGCGATTCGCAGCGCTCGCGATCAGCCTCAAGACCCTTGAGGCACTGTTCGCCGAACTGTTCGATCCCCCTGGAGAGCAGGGCGATCGACTGCAGCATGTTGTGCGCCATGACCGGCATCATCACGTTCAGTTCAAAGTTTCCGGAAAGACCGCCCAGCGAAATTGTCGCATCATTGCCGATGACCTGGCTGCAGACCTGCATCAGGCTTTCGGCCATAACCGGATTGACCTTGCCCGGCATGATCGAGCTTCCCGGCTGCACCGCCGGCAGCTTCAACTCGCCAAGGCCGCACCGTGGACCGCTTCCGAGATGCCTGATGTCATTGGCGATTTTAAAGAGAGCGACCGCGGTTGTTTTCAAGGCGCCGCTGGCAGCAACAACCTGCTCCTTGCCGGCCTGGGCGGCAAAGTGGTCACTTGCTTCGCGTAACGGCAGTCCGGAAACGTTGGCCATCCGTTCAATCACCCGGCCGGCAAAATTCGGATGGGTGTTAATGCCGGTTCCGACTGCGGTTCCCCCGAGCGGCAGCTCACACAAACCTTCAAGACTTTTTTTCAGTTCGGAAATCACCAGCTCAAGTTGTTGTGAATAGCCGCCGAAAACCTGGCCGAGCCGGATCGGCGTTGCGTCCTGCAGGTGAGTGCGGCCGATCTTGATGATATCGTCGAAGGCGGTCGCCTTGTCGAGCAGAAGCTGCTGCATCTGCTGCAGAGCCGGAATCAGGGAGTCATTGATCTCGGTCGCCGCGGCGAGGTGGATTGCTGTTGGAATGACATCGTTGCTCGACTGCCCGTAATTGACATGATCGTTCGGATGTACCGACTTGCTGCCGATCTCTTCGTCGAGCAGCTGGGCCGCCCGGTTGGCGATAACCTCGTTGGCGTTCATGTTGCTGCTGGTGCCGGAGCCGGTCTGGAAGATATCGACCGGGAAATGTTCATCGAGGCGGCCCTCGACAACTTCGCCGGCCGCATCCATAATCGCCAGGGCGAGTTTACTGTCAAGCAGGCCGAGCTCCTTGTTGACAAAGGCAGCGTGTTCCTTGACCAGGCCGATGGCGCGCAAAAAAGGTCGGGGGAAGGGAATGCCTGAAATCGGAAAATTGATCAGGGCTCGCGCCGTCTGGGCTCCATAAAGCGCATCTTCCGGTACTTCCATTTCTCCCATGGAATCTTGTTCAACCCGTTTCGCCATATTTTTTCTCCTTGAAAGTGGTAATTGAAGTTTTAATTTCGCTAAAAAATGAACTCGCTAACTCTTTTGACATCAGTTAGAATGCAGCGCATGTCCGCGCTCGCCTTCACGCTTATCGTTTTCTCAGCATTCATGCACGCCCTATGGAATCTGTTGGTCAAGCGGAGCGTCCACAAAACCGTTTTCGTCTGGTGGATGTTCCTGATGTCCGGCGGCATGTTGAATATTTATATTCTGCTCCGGCCGGAAGCGGTCCCGCTACCCGGAATGAAGGTTTTGTTGTTTGCTTTCGGCGGTTCCGTCTGTTTTGTATTGTACCATCTTTTCAACGGTCGGGCCTATCGGACCGGAGATCTGTCGATCTCCTACCCGCTGTCGCAGACAGCGATGCTCTATGTTCCGATCTGGGGCGCCTGGGTCTTAAGTGAAAGCCTGACCCCGGTCGGGATTGCCGGGATCCTCCTGGTCCTGTGCGGAGCCTATGTCGTACAGCTCCCCTCGCTCAGCTCGGCCGACATCCTCAGACCGTTTCGCAACCTCTGCAATCACTCGGTCCAGTTTGCCCTGGCCGCCGGCTTTGTCTATTCAATCGGCGCCATTCTCGACAAGCTGGGGGTGATGGCTTATTCACCGCTTTATTTTACCCACTTGATGGTCTGCTTCATGTTCCTGATCATGACCGTCAACCTGCTGCGGCCGGGCTACCGCGGCAAGGTCAGGGAGGAGTGGCGGCAGAGTCGTCGCCTGATCCTGCTCTCCGGGCCGGTCATGATGTGCTCCTTCCTCGCCTTTCGCTACGGCCTGCAGCTGGCACCGGTCAGTTATGCGGTTCCGGTTCGCCAGGTCAGCCTGCTGATTGCGGTTATCATCGGTGTCTTTTTTCTCAACGAGACCTGCGGCCGCATCCGCTTTACCGCATCGATATTGATCCTGGCCGGTGTTTCGTTGATTCGCCTCGGGTGATCGGGGGGGGGCTCGATCACCTTTTACGTTATTTCCGTTCACCTCCATGGAAAACGAACTTTCCGTAATTATATTGGTTTGCAGGATGTAATCGTCCTTTCCTTATGGCATAGTAGTCAGCATCAAAACTGTTGTGAGGAGACCAATGAAGAATCTGGCCAATTTCCTGTTTGAAGTCGGCATGCTCAAACGCACCCCGAGGACCGGCTTCCAGTTTCTCGGCTCCGGCGCCGAATCGGTTGCCGAACATAGTTTCCGGACGGCGATGATCGGCTACACGCTGGCCCGCCTTGATGATGAGGCCGACGTCGGCCGGGTCGTTCAGATCTGCCTGTTTCATGATGTTCCCGAAGCCCGGATGGGCGATCTCAACTACATGAACAAAAAGTACGTCAAGGCTGATGAAGCGAAGGCGGTCGAAGATCTCGCCAGAACCCTGCCGTTCGGTGACGACTATCGTGAACTGCTCGAAGAGTATACCGTTGGCGAGTCGCGCGAAGCGGAGATTGCTCATGATGCCGATCAGCTTGAGATGATCCTGGCGCTCAAGGAATATCGTGACCTCGGCAACCGCAATGCCGACGAATGGTACCCGTTTGCCGTCCGGCGACTCAGGACCGACGCTGCGAAAAATCTGGCGGAAACGATCTGGGAAACCGATTCTTCGAAGTGGTGGTTTGATGATGACGAAGAATGGTGGGTTAAAGGTAAATAGGCTGGTGAAAAGCCATCATCTGCGGCGTTGTCCTTGATCTCGTCATTGCGACGTAGCTGCCGCTACGATTCACTCCTCAATCCGCGTCCGCCTTGTATCTAATAACTTTTGACCAGCCCTGCCATCGGAGGGTTGAAAAGAAAGGCCGGTAATCCTCCCGGCCTTTTAAAGTCCTGTCATTCCTGACCTGATCAGGAATCCATTCTGGTTCTTTCCGCCTTGGCGTCAAGACTTGTCTCTTCACCTCTCCGTTAAAAAGGTTTTTCGCCTTTCCGGGGGGGCTGATTATCCGAAGCTTCCAGTCCCCGGGCAAGAAGTTCTTCTGCCTCCTGTACACTGTCTTCGGAATTCTGCTCTTTTACAATCCCCCAGAACGGACCCGGCTGTCGCTGCAGCCTGGTATTAAACGCCTCCGAGTAACCGTTGAAGTCCCGGGCGAATGCATAGGCCGGTCCGTTCAGCAGCGGCTTTGGCTGGAAATGGACATCGATGTTGAAGACGTTGAGCGGCAGGATTTCGGCTTTGACCAGTTTGCCATTGTCGAACCAGACCCGGGCCATACCGGCGGTGACCGAGCTCTGGCTGTAGGAGCCGAAGGCGAAGTTGCCGAGGCTGTAGTAGATGACGCCTCCCTTGTAGCGTTCGGCTCCCTGCAGAACATGCGGGTGGTGGCCAATCACGACATCGGCGCCGTTATCAATTGCCAGACGGCCGAGCTCCATCTGGTAGTCTTTCGGCTCGTTCATCCGCTCGCCACCCCAGTGAAACGAGACAATTACGTGATCATAAAGCTTACGCGCCTTGCGGATGTCGGCGGCGACATCGTCGAAATAGCCCGGCGCCGTTCCCGGTTTATCTTTTTTGGCGTAGAACGATTTCGGAAAGGTGTTCGAATACGAAAGGAAGGCGATTCTGACCTGGTCGATTTCGACAACATGCGGAGCCCGGGCCGCCACGATATTGCGACCGGCTCCGGAGATGCCGAGGCCTGCCTTTTCGAGCGCGTCGAGGGTGTCGAGGATTCCCGGTTCACCATAGTCACCGATGTGGTTGTTGGCCAGGGTCATCAGGTCAAACCCGGCCGCCTTGATCGCCGCCACGGCTGCCGTCGGAACTCTGAAGGTCCAGGTTTTGTCCGGATGTTTTTCGCCCCGGGCCGTCAATGGCGCCTCAAGATTGGCCAGGGCAATATCGGCCTGCTTGATGTAGCGCTCGGTTGTTCTGAACGGGTAAGCGAAACCGCTGCGCTTGACGACAGGAGCGGCGCTGCCGCCGAGCAGCAGATCGCCGACGGCAACGACGCTGATCGGTTCGGCCGGAGCTGACTGCAGCGGGCCGATCAGGACGATAGCGAGAAAAAGAACCGTTTTTTTTCGGATCGATCGGATCAATGGAGCTCACACCGTTACGGGGTTGACGAGTATTTCACAAGGTGCTAATAATAGCGGGCTTTATTCCTTTAAGACAAGAGGTTTTGTCATGCTCGACAGCAAATTGCTGCGTGAAAATATCGATTCGGTTAGCGAACGTCTGAAAACCCGGGGCGAGGCTGTCGATCTCTCATGGTTCGGTGAAATCGATATCCGCCGGCGTGGTCTGCTCGGCGAGGGCGAATCTCTCAAGGCCGAACGGAACAAGGTTTCGGCGCTGATTGGCAAGACGAAGGACAAGAGCACGGTTCAGGATGAGATTATCCGGATGAAGGATGTATCGGCCCGCATCAAGGAGATTGACGAGGAGCTGCGGCAGCTTGAAGAGAGTCTTAGGGCGCGACTGCTGACCATCCCGAATCTGCCCGATGCGGATTGCCCGGTCGGGGTCGGCGAGGACGAGAACGTCGAGATTCGCACCTGGGGTGAGGCTCCAAAATTCGACTTCGAAGCAAAAGCCCATTGGGACATCGGCACCGATCTCGATATCATTGATTTTGAGCGGGCCGGCAAGATTGCCGGTGCCCGGTTTTCCCTGCTCAAGGGGCCCGGCGCGCGCCTCGAGCGGGCATTGATCAACTTCATGCTCGACCTGCACACAACCGAGCATAAATACGTTGAAACGCTTCCGCCGTTTATGGTAAACAGGGACTCCATGACGGGGACCGGACAGCTCCCGAAGTTTGAAGATGATCTTTTCCATACCGAAGATGTCGATTATTTCCTGATTCCGACGGCAGAAGTTCCGGTGACCAATATCTACCGGGACGAAATCCTGGCCGAAGCTGACCTGCCGATCTGCTACACCGCCTATACGCCCTGCTTCCGCAAGGAGGCCGGGTCGCACGGCAAGGATACGCGCGGGCTGATTCGCCAGCATCAGTTCAACAAGGTTGAACTGGTCAAATTTACCCGGCCGGAAGAATCGGATGCCGAACTGGAGAAACTGCTCGACAACGCCGAAGAGGTGTTGCGGCGGCTCAGGTTGCCGTACCGCGTGGTTGATCTCTGTACCGGTGATATCGGCTTTTCGGCGGCACGGACTTTCGATATAGAAGTCTGGCTGCCGGGCCAGGATACCTATCGCGAGATTTCTTCCTGCTCGAATTTCCGCGATTTTCAGGCGCGGCGGGCGGCAATCCGCTACCGGCCGGATGGAGGCGGCAAGCCGGCTTTTGTTCATACCCTGAACGGTTCCGGATTGGCGGTCGGCAGAACTCTGCTGGCAATTCTCGAGAACTACCAGCAGGAAGACGGCTCTGTGGTGATCCCGGAAGCCCTTCGCCCTTATATGGGCGGGTTGGAAAAGATTGAGAAGCAGTAACGAGTAATGGGTAACGAGTGAAGAGACTCTTTACTCCTAACTCATTACTGAGCACTGAAGTAATTAACGGAGGAGTGGCCGAGAGGCTTAAGGCGGCGGTCTTGAAAACCGTTGAACGAAAGTTCCGTGGGTTCGAATCCTACCTCCTCCGCCATTTAAATTTAATTCTACTATTGATAGTAGGATTCGAAGCGGAGCGAACGCTGACTAAATGTCAGATGAGCAGGCCGGGAGGCCTGCGGAAGTGAGCGCAGGGGAGCCGACGCAGGAGACAACGAGAGTTGTCGACGTAGTGGGCGAATCCTACCTCCTCCGCCATTTAAAATTGAGTGTTGACCTGATTGCAGGATTGACAGAATATAGTAAGTTGTACGCGGAGAGGTGACCGAGAGGCCGATGGTGGCGCCCTGCTAAGGCGTTGTGCGGGCAACCGTACCGAGGGTTCGAATCCCTCCCTCTCCGCCATTTTACATACGGTCGCGGCTATCCCTTAATGTTAGAGGATATACAAAAATGACCCGCTTCGGTTTATCCATTTTGCTGTTGCTCGTACTGTCTCTGTCTTTTGTCGGTTGTAGTCGTGAAGAAGTCGAGACGAAACCTCCGGTTGCCGACGCCGAGAATATTCTGTCCCGTGTTGTTGTTCCCAAAGGCGTCGAAGGGCAGTGGAAAGCTGTTCGCATCACTGTTCTGGACAATGAAACCAACGAAGAGGTCACTTATACGGTTGATATCGGGCAGGAGTTCACCCTCTCCAGCTCCGACGTCAGGCTCAAGGTTAATACGTTTCTTCCCTCCTTTGTTATGAAGGGTAAGAACCTGACCTCCAACTCTAATAATCCGGATAATCCGGCCGCATTGATCAGCCTGCGCGAAGGGGGCGAGGCTATCTTCAACGGCTGGTTGTTCAGCCGGTTCCCGGGGACCCATGTTTTTCAGCATCCCCGCTACAGCTTTACCCTGGTCGATTTTATTCCTGCGCCAAAAAAAGGTTGACAGGGAACCGGATATAGGCGATATACATACCCCTTTAATGCGCCGCTAGCTCAGCTGGATAGAGCGTCTGGCTACGGACCAGAAGGTCGGGAGTTCGAATCTTCCGCGGCGCGCCATTTAAAGCAAGGTCTCAGCACACTTCAGTGCTGAGACCTTTTTTGTTTTGTTCGACAAGGTGGTCCCTGCGTGTTACGGCGCTGACCACAGTCTTGAATCCCCCAACTAGCTATGGTTCTTTCGGACCACCTTGCCTCTGGTGCAACCAAAGTTTCCGAGAAACTGCAAAAGATGAAACCCTGGTTGCTCCCCGCCAATGTGTAATTTTAGTCCTGGCAATCAATTATTCTTATAAAACAGTAGGTTAAGGGTACTGTCTAAAGTTGGCGCAGAACCTGCTATTGAAGCGCTTTAAGATAATTCGATTCTTGGAATTGTTTGTTGCGAACTTCCTCCGTCCAACCAGGATGTTCGCGGGCCGCGGGGAAGTGTGACCCCCTGCGGACATTTAGAGGTTGGCTGCTGTATCTAGTTCGTGTCGAAATCTAATTACCGAACGGGTTGTTTGTTGTCATACGTTTCCTTATTTGTTCCAGATTTACTAACTTTTCAAGGTATAGAGTGGGAGGAAAGAAATGTTCGAGCATTGGAAATTCAGAACGAAACTGTTTGCCGGTAACGGTGTGGTCCTGGCCCTGATGGTGGTCCTGTCGATTCTGGTCTACACTAGTGTCAATTCCCTGTTAAACACCTTCTCTTGGGTTGACCACACACACGTCGTTCTCGAAGAAGCGGAAGAAGTATTGGCGGCTGCGGCCGATATGGAGACCGGCATGCGCGGCTTCCTGCTCGCCGGCAAGGAAGAGTTCCTCGATCCTTACAAGGGCGGGTCGCGTCTATTCGATGAAAAGATCGCCGAGCTCACGGAGACGGTCAACGACAACCCGGCCCAGGTGGCACTGCTGCGCGAAACCAAGGCAACCATCGACGAGTGGCGGCAGAATGTCACCGAGCCGATGATTGCCCTGCGGCGTCAGGTCGGTGTCAGCAAGACCATGGACGATATCGCCAACGAGGTTGGCAAGGCCAGGGGGAAAACCTATTTTGACAAGTTTCGCGGTCAGCTTGCGACCTTTGAAGACCGCGAGCGGAAGCTCATGGAGGAGCGCAAGGAGTCGATGGAATCAACCGCCGACACAGCCACCAGCGGGACGATATTCGGCACCTTGATCGCGCTGGCGTTCGGACTCGGTGTGGTGGTCTTTCTGACGCGTAGCCTGATGAAGCAGCTCGGCGGTGAGCCGGCCTACATCGCGGAAATCGCAGAAAGTGTCGCCAAGGGCGATATGAGCATCAAGATGAAGAGCGAAGGCGAGGACCAGGGCGTGTTCGCAGCGATAAAGAAGATGATGGCAGCCCTGCAGGAGAAGGAACGTCTTTCCCAGCAGATTGCCGATGGCGACCTGACTGTGGTTGTCAACCTGGCCTCCGACAAAGACCAGCTCGGCCTCGCTCTGCAACGGATGGTCGAAAAGCTCAAGGAGGTGATCGCCCAGGTCACCGGTTCGGTCGAAAATGTTGCCTCCGGATCGCAGGCGATGAGCTCATCCAGCGAAGAGATGTCGCAGGGGGCCAGCGAGCAGGCGGCGGCGGCGGAAGAGGCGTCATCGAGCATCGAACAGATGACCGCCAACATCCGGCAGAATACCGACAACGCCATGGAGACCGAAAAGATCGCGACCCAGACCTCCGATGAGGCCAGAGCCGGCGGCGAGTCGGTGGCACAGACGGTCGTCGCGATGCGCGACATCGCTGACAAAATCAACATTATCGAGGAGATCGCGCGTCAGACCAACCTGCTGGCTCTCAACGCGGCGATCGAAGCGGCCCGCGCCGGTGAACATGGCAAGGGTTTTGCGGTTGTTGCCGCCGAGGTGCGCAAGTTGGCCGAACGGAGCCAGGTGGCCGCCGCCGAGATCAGCGAACTGTCGGTGAGCAGCGTCGAGGTTGCCGAGACCGCCGGCAAGGCGCTCGAATCTATCGTGCCGAGCATCCAGAAGACGGCCGAGCTGGTGCAGGAGATTTCAGCGGCGAGCCGCGAGCAGGATGCCGGCGCCGATCAGATCAACAAGAGTATTCAGCAGCTCGATACAATCATCCAGCAGAACGCATCGAGCGCCGAGGAGATGGCGAGCACCGCCGAAGAGCTCACCAGCCAGGCCGATCAGCTCGGCGACATGATCGCCTTCTTCAAGGTCGGCAGTGACATGCGGCAGAAAAACCGGAAAATGGCAACGGCCAATTCCGCGCAGAAGTCACAACGGGTGCTGACGGCGACAACGCGTTCCGGAACCGCCGACACTCTTGATGATGAATTCGATCGGTATTGATCGAATCATCCGAAAAGGAGAAATATCATGAGTGAAGCCGCAGCTGAATTAAGCCAGCAATACCTGACCTTCGGCCTGGGCGACGAATCGTTTGCCGTCGATGTCGCCAAGGCGCGCGAAGTGCTTGACAGCAGCAATATTACCAAGGTGCCGCAGACCCCCGATTATATGCTCGGGGTGATCAACCTGCGCGGTTCGGTGGTGCCGGTGATCGACATGCGTCTGAAGTTCGGTATGGAAGCGGCCGAGCGGACGATCGACACCTGCATCATTGTTCTGGAGATCCATGCCGATGACGGCGAGCCGCTGACCATCAGCGTGCAGGCCGATTCGGTGCAGGAGGTCCTCGATATCACCGAAAGCCAGATCGAGCCGCCACCGCGTCTCGGCACCAAGCTCGACACCGACTTTATCAAGGGCATGGGGAACTGTAACGACGAGTTCGTCATCATCCTCGACATCGACAAGGTCTTTACCACCGAAGAGCTGGTGTTGCTCGAAGGCGCTTACAAAAAGGAGTCGGAAAAAGAGTAGGTTTTTCGTGCCGGTGTCAGGGGTTACCTCCCCCCAACCAGGTCCCCTGGCGCCGGTTTTTTACATCCCGGGAGGTAAGGCACTGTCGGCAGATCCTCTTTTGCCGGAACGTTTTAAACCGGGCAGGTCGTTAGAAGATGATAGTGAATATCCTCCTCCCGACTGTTTTATGCTCTTTCAGGGCGATCTCTTTGCATATCATCTTTGTTGTCCTTGAGCCGGGATTGGCCCGGCTCTAAATTCAAAGCAAATGCGGGAGAACAAGCGACGATCAGGAAGGGATTGCTATTCTGGAGCGAGACAGGATGAAAAAAACCATTGAAAAAGTCTCCCGCGATGGCATGTTTCTGGCCCTTCTCGACAAAAGCAAATGGGCGATCTACCCGGTTGACTCGGCCATTGTCTGTTCCTGGAAATCGGGGCAACAGGTCAGGGTTTCTGGAAAACAGGCCGGCAGGACCTTCAGCCATTCCATTGAAAATCTCGACTTTGCGCAAAAGGTTTATGCTTTGAAATTGTAAGCCCGTAAAATTGTTCTTCTTCAAGAGGGATGCCATGTCAGAAAATTTGCGACACAAAACAATCATTCCGGTCGCCGGCGGTAAAGGGGGCGTTGGCAAGAGCCTGTTTACGGCAAGCCTGGCCCGAGCTTTGGCCGCTTCGGGAAAAGAAACGATAGCGGTGGATCTCGACCTCGGCGGTTCGAATCTTTATTCGTACTTTGGGCTCGAAAACAGACACCTCGGAATCGGGGATTATTTGATCACCAAGGGGACCAGGCTCGATGAAATAACCGTGAAGCTGGAGCTTGACCGCCTCGGTTTTATCCCTGGTGATGGTGTTACCCCGTTTCTGGCCAACATCAATTATGGACAAAAGCAGAAACTGCTGCGCGATCTGGAGCGGCTCGATGCCGATTTTCTTCTGCTTGATCTCGGTTCCGGGACGTCGTTTAACATTCTTGATTTTTTCCGGCTTTCGAACCGTGGGGTTCTTGTCACGACCCCTGATTACCCGGCGATTATGAACATGATGGCCTTTCTGAAAAACATGATTTTTCGTGTTGTTGCAAAGGGGGTCGGTACGAACAACTTCCTGCGTGATGTCCTGGTCAAGGCTTGTCACCGGACCGGCTCGGACGAAATGATCCCGGTTAAAGACATCATCTATGAACTCTCGGCGGTGAATCCACAGAAGGCGGTTGAGATCCAGAAACAGATTCAAGCGTTTGACTTGAATATCGTCGTCAACAAGACGCGAGCGTCAGATGACCTTGGTTTTGTTGAAAAGGTCGTGAAAAGCCTGCAGGAACGACTCGGGATCGAGGTCGGCTTTCTTGCCAGCTTCCCTTTCAGTGACGCCGGCTGCTGGCGGATGGCGTCGCAACAGGGGCTGTTGCCGTTTCTTGCCGACGTGGATGGCGTGATCCCTGCACTGCACAACAGGGCATTCGGCACCGCTGCAACTTTCCCGCAGGCTGCGGCACGCACCTGCCAGACCTGGCCGGACCTCTCGTAGCAAGCTTGCTGTTGCCCCAGTCGTGCTCCTTCGGATTGTCACAGGTTTATCTTCGTTACTCCCCCATGCGATCTCGCCGGGCGTATGAAAGTCCACAGCTTGCAAAGGCTTAGTCAGGCTTTCTCCTGGAAGGTCTTGGGGAAATGAAGATTGTGGATATTGGTGTTAGCTGTTGATGCGAAATAAAAGTAAGGACTTTGGGAGATTTGGCTGATTTTCCACGGACCAGAAGGTCGGGAGTATGCTCTTCCGCGGCGCGCCATTTAAGATCAGGGAGACAGGCAACTAGTCTGGCTCCCTTTTTATTTCTGAAGTCCCGATCAGGCAATCCTGTTTAGCGGTGTGTAATTTAGAGCAAGAGGTTGCCGATGTCGGCGTGATCTTTTTTGTCTTTATGCTCTCCTGCGTTCTCAGGGCTAGCTTTACCGAAACTTTATCTGCCCATTATTCGCACTTTACAGCATTGATTTATCCTGAAAATAAGCGACACCTCAATTCGGAGGGTCCATCAAGAAAAGGAAAAAATCGATGAAAAGGAATTTAAAGGTTGCTTCGGTTGTATTGTTCCTGTTCTCGGCCGTTGCCATGACAGGCTGCGCCACCACCGGTGACAAGATGATGCACGACTCCATGTCCGATACCGGCGGCAGTATGCAGAAAGAGATGAAGAACGACGGCATGATGGACAAGGATATGAAGGGCTCGGAAATGAACGATACAATGAAATAACAAAACCCGGCTTGATAAGTCTGATTGATTCATGTCAAAAGAGGTTACGGATCCTGTCCGCAACCTCTTTTGACTTTCCCTTGGCAATGGTTGTGCGCCCCGGTTATGGTTTTCGTTCAGTGGCCGGCCTTGTCACCCCAGATCTCCTGGAGCCGCCGATCGCGGCCGCATCCCCAGCGGTAGTACTTGTAGCGGACCGGACTTTTCTTGTAAAAATCCTGGTGGTAGCTCTCATCACCCTGAATCGGGTAGAAGGTCGAGGCATCGAAGATCGGCGTCACCACTTTCTGCTTCGGGAACATCTGCTCGACTTTACGCTTTGACGCCTCGGCGCTTTTCCTTTCGGTGTCATTGGCGACGAAAATAGCGGCCAGGTAGCTGTGTCCCCGATCACAGAATTGTCCGCCATCATCGAAGGGGTCGATATTGACCCAGTAGTGGTCGAGGAGCTGTTCATAGCTCACCTGTGTCGGGTCGTAGATCACTTTGACGGCCTCGTAGTGGCCGTCATGATTGCCGTTGTAGGTCGGATTTTCAAGGGTTCCGCCGGTAAAGCCGGAGACGACTTCACTGACGCCGTCCAGTTTTTCGAAATCGGACTCCATGCACCAGAAACATCCGCCGGCAAAAATAGCTTTTGCTGTCATTGCTTTTTCTTGATCCATCATTCCGTGTTCTTTCTCCATGGTTGCCGCCGCGACAACGCCGGTGACCGCAATCAGGCTGAGGATAATGCCAATCAGGGTTTTCATCGCGAAACTCCTTTTACTTGTCGGCGATAAATTTCAGTGACGCCGAGTTAATGCAATGGCGTTTTCCGGTCGGGGCGGGGCCGTCGTCGAAGACGTGCCCGAGGTGGCCGTCGCAGCGAGAACAGAGCAGTTCGGTGCGGCGCATGAAGAAACTGTTGTCGCTTTTTGTCGCAACGTTTTCTTCGGCGACCGGTCGCGTAAAGCTCGGCCAACCGGTCCCGGAATTGAACTTGTCTTTGGACGCGTAGAGGTCGAGGCCGCATCCGGCGCACTGGTAAACGCCGTTTTTATAGTGCTTGTCGTACTGGCCGGTGAAGGCGCGCTCGGTCCCCTGTTCGCGGAGAATGTGGAACTGCTCTTGGGTCAGGAGCTGCTGCCAATCTTCGCGGGATTTCAGAACTTTTTCGCTCATCACGAATCTCCCTTCGGCTACGGAATAGATCCTGATCGATTCGGCCGCGTTAGCCACTCCTGTGCCCATGGGCGTGAGCCGCTTCGTTGTTATCAGGCCGAGGGTCGGTAACGCCACAGACGCTCCGGCCAGGCCCCAAAAAGTTTTTTTCAGAAAATTGCGTCGGTTCATTGTTTCGTCTCCTTTTTCGGTTCGTTTGGCCGCGAATGTTTCAACGTGCCGATGTAGGTGTCGGTCTTTTTCAGCCAGCTCTCGAGTTGGTCAAGCGAAACCGCTTCCGGGTCGTAGACGACCCGGTCGACCTCGCGGGCGCCGCTCCATCCACGCTGGTCCGATGCAACGCCCGGTTTGCCCTCAAGGGCGCTGGCACCGACATCGTAGCAGTGGACGGCGAAGGTGGCCCTGGCCAGCCCGGAAGGAACTTCGGCCGTGGCCATACAGACGAGCAACAGCGTGCTGGCGAGTAATGCGGTTATCAAAATAACGGTTAGCATGGCAGTGTCCTTTCGCTCGGTTCTTCGTTTGAAAGAAGCGTAGCAAAAGGATGTAAATGGGCCAGAAAGGTTGTGTAAAGATTTGGTAAAGTTTGCGCCGGGAAGGCGCCTATAGGGGGAGGGTGAAACCGATCCGGGTCGTCCCGTCGACGCTGGTGGCGTCGATTTTACCGCCATGGGCTTCGATCAACTGCCGGGTGATGGCCAGGCCGATGCCGGCGCCGCCGACATCGCGGGAACGCGAGGGGTCGGAGCGGAAGAAGCGTTCGAAGATAAACGGCAGGTCTTTTTCCGGGATGCCCGGGCCGCTGTTGACAAACTCGGCGTAGGCAGCTCCCTGGAGAAGGTTGCAGGAAATACTGACCTGCCCGCCGCGGGGAGTGTATTTCCAGCAGTTCTCCATGAGATTCCGGATCGCCTGCAAGAGCTTGTCGCGATCGGCGTACACTATCACCTGGTTGTCGAGGCGGGTGGTAACGGTGATTCCTTTCTCGGCGAAGTTCATTTTATAGAGCGTCAGGATTTCGGTCACGCACTCCTTCAGGTCGACCGGCCGGCGTTCCAGATAAGCCCGCGCGGCATCGGCCTTGGCCAGTTGACTGAGCCCTTCAACCAGGCTGACCAGCCGCAGTATCTCCTGCTGCAGCATCTGCAGGGTCTCCGGGTCGGCCGGGATAACCCCGTCGCTCAGCCCCTCGAGGTAGCCGCGCAGGTTGGTCAGCGGCGTGCGCAGCTCGTGAGCGACATCGGCGACCATGGTCTTGCGCAGCCGCTCCAGTTTGTCGAGGCTGTCGGCCATGCTGTTGAAGGCGGTACCGAGTTCACCGACTTCGTCACTCCGGACGCTGTCGACCCGCGCCGAAAAATTTCCGGCGGCGATCTGGCGGCTGGCGTCACTCATCTCGACCAGTGGCCGGAGCACCCGACGGGTCAGGATATAGCTGAGCAGGAATGCGAGCCCGAGTGCCACCAGGCAGGCCCAGAGCAGGTAGCGATGCACCGCGTCGAGAAACGCCCGGTGGGTCTCGGTCGGCGAGACCATGTACTTGTCCATCAGCACCATGAAATAATCAGCGGCGAGCTGGTCGAAGGCCAGCCAGATAATGCCGACGGTCACGGCGATGACCGGCACGGTTGTGGCAAGCATCAGTTTCCAGTGCAGGCGCATTTTCATGGTTCGTCCCGATCAGCGAAGCGATAGCCGAAGCCGCGGACGGTTTCGATGAAGCGCGGAGCGGCCGGGTCGTCGGCAAGCTTCTGCCGCAGATGTCCGATATGTACGTCGACCACCCGGTCAACCACTGTTTCACCCCGGTCGTAGATATGATTGAGAAGTTCATCCCGGGAAAAAGCCTTGCCCGGGGCGCTCATCAGCGCCAGCAGCAGTTTGTATTCGACGGATGTCAGCTCAACCGGTCTCTCCTCGAGCAAAACCCGGCGCTTTTCGAGATCGAGACACAGCCCCTTGTGCTCCATGACGGCAACCGGGTGCGGCCGCTGCCGGGTGCGGCGCAGGATCGCCTTGACCCGCTCGACCAGCTCGCGCGGGCTGAATGGCTTGATGACGTAATCATCGGCTCCGAGGGAAAGGCCGAGAACCCGGTCAATCTCCTCCTCGCGCGCCGTCAGCATCAGGATCGGAACGTCGGAGATTTTGCGCAGCTCCCGGCAGATTTCCCAGCCATCGACCTGCGGCAGCATCACATCGAGGATGACAAAGCCGGGGTTTTCCCGGCGGGCCAATTCCAGCGCCGCGCCGCCATCGTGAACCATACAGGTGGTAAATCCCTCCCTTTCAAGATAGGTGGAAATCAGGGAAGCCGTGTTGTGGTCATCTTCGATGATCAGGACCGGGGCATTTTTTTTAGTTGCGATCATTGGGAGCCTTTGTTCTCATTATCGGACGATGTAAATCGGGGTCGTGGTCAGAATATCCATCGGTCACCTTCAAAGTTTACACGGAAAAGTGCCATCTCGCCAACGTGCCAGTCACCAGTCTGCATGTCAGGCATTCTCAAGTTGCTTGTTTTTGGCAGGTTTTTTACAACTGAGACGGTGGTTTGTTGACCGGGGCGAAAAAAGGTCCTGGACTGCAAGGTTTGATTGCCGATCTGGTTGCAGGATCAAAGCTGTCAAATGTGAAGATCTGACCCCAATGGCATTGAACTCATCCCCCTGGATGACGTACTATATCATTCAGGAGCGGTGTCTGGTATTATTAATGTTTTACCTAGCCTCACAATTGAGTGCTAACGACCGGGTATGAGTGAATGGCTGAGATCTTCCCTGCTCGAGCGACTCGTTATTGTGAAATAATCGAACAGGAAGTAAAGTCGGGAAAAATGACTGAAAAAAGCGGCCCCAATTGATCCTCCGGGGTGGGATGTCATTGGCCGGAGCCTGACCGTTATGCAATGCCGATTCACAGGTGCTGCCTCCGCTTTCGATTGAAGGATACAGATTTGACCCCGCAAAGTGTGTCAAAAAGGCGCTCGACCCCGACGACAGTGTGTCATTGGCACAATGGGATTCAAGAAAACCGGCAAATAACATCAATTTTCATTGGCATCAAGTTTGCTCTGAAAATGGTGCTGTGTTATATGACCCCTGCGTTCCGGAAGGTGCAATACGTCCCTGTTTTCAGCGGCGAGGTCTGATCGAAGTTGCCGCCGAGTTGGAGTCCGCTCGCCAGCTTGTTGGTTCAAGCCTGACGAAGGTAACACCGAATGGCTGATTAACAGGAATTCTTATGGATATTTTCAGGGCAGAAAAAGCCGGTTTTTGTATGGGCGTTGAACTGGCCCTCGCTAAACTTGATACGTTGATTCGCAAGGAACCAGGCCACACAGTCTACACCCTCGGGGCAATTATTCATAACCCGCAAGTGGTCAAGATGTATGCTGACAGGGGTGTGGTCACACTGCAAACGGCAGACCAGGCCCCGTCCGGGTCGACCGTGGTGGTTCGGGCGCATGGTATCGCGAGGAAGGTCCGAGAGGATCTGTGCCGGCGCCGGATCAAAATCGTTGATGCGACCTGTCCGAAAGTGATGTCGGCCTGCCATTTGATCGAGCAGCATACAGTTGGTGAGCGCATCCTGTTGCTTTATGGCGAGGCAGCTCATCCGGAGGTTAAGAGTCTGCTGAGTTATGCGGGTGGTGAGTCGGTGGTGTTCGATGGCATGGCGCATTGTGCACAATTGAACCTCGATCCGGATAAAAAATATTGCCTGGCGGCTCAGACGACGAAGGATAAGGAACGGTTCCGGGAGATCAGCGATTATTTACAAAAGCGGCAGCAACTCGATCTGTTGATTTTGGAGACGATTTGCGATGCCACCAGGCAACGGCAGCAAGAGGCGGTCCGCATTGCCGGGCAGGTCGATTTCGTTATTGTTGCCGGTGGTTATGAGAGCAGCAATACCCGCTGCCTCGTTGCGATCGTCCGGGCCCACGGAACCAGGGCGCTGCACGTTGAAACGGCTGAAGAGCTGCCCCTTGAGAAATTGCGAAATTACCGGCGCATCGGGCTGACGGCCGGTGCCTCGACACCCAAAGAGGTGATCGATCAAATTGAAAGGGTTTTGGCCTCGATGGAGGAGATAACAGTTGAATAACTCGGCACAGCAGAGCGCTTCGTCGCTCGGTTCATTCCAGGCGGCAACAGGGGTTGACGGGTTGTCCGAACAGAACTGTCTCGAGATGTTGCGCCAGATTAAGCGGCCGCTCTATCTGGTGGCGCAGAATGGTGCTACCAGGATCATGCCCGGGATCTGCAACCCCGCCGGGGAGACCGGGGATCGCCACAACTTCAACGGACTGGTGCCGGCCTGTTCACTTGAAGCGCTGGGGGATGCCGGTTTTTGCCGCAGCCATGATATTAAATTTCCTTACGTTGGCGGCTCTATGGCCAAGGGGATCAGTTCGGTCGCGATGGTTGCGGCGCTGGCCAAGGCCGGGATGCTCGGCTTTTTCGGTGCTGCCGGACTGGCGCTGGGCGAGGTCGAGGCGGCCATTGATCAGTTGGCGCAGCTTGCTCCGGGTCTGCCGTATGGGTTCAACCTTATTCACAGTCCGAACGAGCCGGAGCTGGAAAACGCCCTGGTTGATCTTTATCTGCGGCGCGGCATCGACCTGATTGAGGCTTCGGCGTTTCTCGACCTGACCCCGGCTCTGGTCCGTTACCGGACCCATGGGCTTTACCGCGATAGTGCCGGCCGGGTTGTTGCGCCGAACCGGGTCATTGCCAAGGTTTCGCGCGAGGAAGTTGCGGCGAAATTTTTTGCACCGCCGCGGGAGCGCTTTTTGCGTGAGTTGGTTGCTTCAGGGCAGCTGACCGAAGAACAGGCGCGGTTGGCCGCCGAGATTCCAATGGCTCGGGATGTCACTGTCGAAGCTGATTCGGGCGTGCATACTGACAACCGGCCTGCCCTGGCGCTCTTCCCGACGATCCAGGCGCAGAAGAGTACTGCTCAGAAGGAATATGGTTACAGGACGCCTCTGCGGGTTGGCCTCGGTGGCGGTATCGCGACACCGGCCGCGGCGGCCGCCGCTTTTGCCCTGGGTGCAGCCTACCTGGTGACCGGAACGGTTAACCAGGCGTGTATCGAATCCGGCACCTGTGATGAGGTTCGCCAGATGCTGGCCGAGACCCGGCAGGCGGATGTCACCATGGCACCTTCCGGCGATATGTTCGAGATGGGTGTCAATGTACAGGTGATCAAGCGCGGCACCATGTTTTCAATGCGCGCGGCGAAGCTTTATGAACTCTACCGGGCGCATAGCAGCCTCGACGATCTGCCTGTTACGGAACGGCAGAAGCTCGAGAAGACGATTTTTCGCAAAGAGCTCAACCAGGTCTGGGCAGAAACACGCAGCTATTTTGCCGAGCGCGACCCGCGCCAGTTGGCGAAGGCGGAAGCCGATCCGAAATACAAGATGGCGCTGGTGTTTCGCTGGTATCTCGGCCAGTCGCCGGTCTGGGCCAATAAGGGCATGACCGACCGCAAGCTTGATTACCAGGTCTGGTGTGGTCCGGCGATGGGAGCTTTTAACGAGTGGAGCAAGGGGACGTTTCTCGAGGCAACCGGTCAGCGCAAGGTTGCCACCGTAGCAATGAATATCTTGTTTGGTGCGGCCGTGTTAATTCGTGCCAGCCAACTTAAACTGCAAGGGGTTGGCCTCGAAGACGAGGCGGCTTTGACCACCCCCCTTGAGATTGAACAGATCAAGGAGTTTCTCAGTTGAAGAACAACAACTTGGAACAAAAAGCCGTAGCAATGAAGCCACTGGCGATAGTCGGAATTGGCAGTATCTTCCCCATGGCTAATGATACGGGAACGTTCTGGAGCAACATCAAGCAGGGTGTCGATGCGATCACCGAGGTTCCGGAGACCCATTGGCGTTCTGACGATTATTTTGACGCCGACCCAAAATCGCCGGACAAGGTGTATGCCAAGTGCGGCGGCTTCCTCTCGCCGGTCGATTTCAACCCGATGGAATACGGGGTGTTGCCCAATGCGCTCGAGGCGATCGACACCTCGCAGCTGCTTGGCCTGGTTGCCGTGGAACAAGCGCTGCAGGATGCCGGCTACGCGACCGGCAAGGAATTTGATCGCGACAAGGTCAGTGTCATTCTCGGAATTACCGGTACCCTCGAGCTGGTGGTGCCGCTCGGCGCCCGACTCGGTCATCCCCGCTGGCGTGAGGCGCTCAAGGATGCCGGTATCGCCGATGCGATCGCTGAAGACGTCATGCAGCGCATCAGCGATTCTTACGTTCCCTGGCAGGAAAACTCCTTCCCCGGGCTACTGGGTAACGTGGTCGCCGGCCGGATCAGCAAGCACTTTGATTTCGGTGGGACCAACTGTGTTGTTGACGCCGCTTGTGGCAGTTCGCTGAGCGCGTTGAATCTGGCGGCGCTCGAACTCGCGGCCGGTAAGGCCGACATGGTTGTCTCGGGCGGGATCGATACCTTTAACGATATCTTTATGTACACCTGCTTCAGCAAGACGCCGGCTTTGTCACCGTCCGGCCATTCGCGGCCCTTTGCTGCTGATGGTGATGGCACGACGCTTGGCGAAGGCCTGGGGATCGTCGTTATCAAGCGCCTGGAAGATGCTGAACGCGATGGCGACAAGATCTACGCCGTGATCAAAGGTCTCGGCGCCTCGAGTGACGGGCGTGGTGCCGCAATCTACGAGCCGAGCGCCGCCGGTCAGCAAAAAGCTTTACGCCGTGCTTATGAACAGGGTGGCATTGATCCGAAGACTGTCGAATTGATTGAGGCGCACGGTACGGGCACCAAGGTCGGTGACGCGGTTGAAGTTTCGGCACTGAAAGAGGTCTTTGGCGAAGCGGCAGAGCCGTGGTGCGCGATCGGCTCTATCAAGTCACAGATCGGCCACACCAAGGCTGCGGCCGGTTCGGCAGGTTTGATCAAGGCTGCGATGGCGCTCTACAACAAAACATTGCCGCCGACAATCAAGGTCAAAAAACCGCAGGACACGGTGACTGCAAGTGGTTCGCCTTTCTACGTCAATACAGAGCTTCGTCCCTGGATTCCACGCGGCGATCATCCGCGCCGGGCAGGGGTCAGTGCACTCGGTTTCGGCGGCAGCAACTTCCACTGCCTGCTCGAGGAATACCAGTCTGCCAAGGCGACGGTTGATTGGCAGGGCGATGTCCAGCTGGCACCATTCAGCGCCGCTGATATCGCGGGGCTGGAGTCAGCTCTGCAGGCGTTTCCGGCGGATGGTTCATGGAAAGATATCCGCCTGGCCGCTGCGGAGGCCCGTGCTGTTTTTAATGCCCGGGCCGCCTGTCGTCTCGCCCTGGTCTTTGACCGGTCAAGTGACAAGAGTGCAGCTCAGGTGCAGACAGCCTTGAGTATGCTGCGCAGCAAAGGTGAAGAGTCTTTCTGGAGTACCCCCGACGGGACCTTTTTTGCCCGTGGTGAGAATGCGGGTAAACTGGCGATGCTCTTTCCCGGGCAGGGCGCACAGTATACCGGGATGCTCAAGGATCTGGCGGTCCACTTCCCACAGTTCCTCGAATCATTTCGGGCCTCTGACCAGGCCTTTATTGCCAACACCGGCGGTGAGCAAGGGCGCCTGACGGAACTGGTTTACCCGCGGCCGGTTTTTGATCAACAGGCCCACGACGAAAACGAGATGAAGCTGCGTGCTACCGAGGTGGCGCAACCGGCGCTTGGCGCTGTCAGCCTCGGGGCGCGTGATGTGCTTGCCGCATTCGGCATCAGGGGTGAAGCTTTTGCCGGGCATAGCTATGGCGAACTGACCGCACTTTGCTCCGGCGGCTTCTTCGATACGAGTGCCCTCAGTGCATTATCACGCCTGCGCGGAGAGTTGATGGCTTCCGGTGAAGGCGACCTCGGTTCGATGCTGGCGGTTTCCGCACCGCTCAACCAGGTTGAAAGCTTTCTCGAGGAATCCGGGTTGCAACTGGTTCTGGCGAATCGCAATACGCCTGAGCAGGGCGTCCTTTCCGGTGCGACCGACGAAATTGAAAAAGCGGCAAAGCTGCTTGATGAACAGGGTCTGCGTTACAAGCAGCTGTCTGTTGCAGCGGCGTTCCACAGTGAACTGGTCGCTGCTGCCAGCGGCCCCTTCGGCGAGCGGCTGAAACAGATAGATTTCAAGCAGCCGACAGCCGATGTTTACGCCAATACCACCGGTGCTGCTTATCCGGTCTCTGCCGCTGAAGCGCGGGAACTGCTGGCGACTCAGCTTGCCAGCCCTGTCGATTTTGTGGCCGAGATTGAGGCGATGTATGCTGCCGGTATGCGGACCTTTGTCGAGGTTGGTCCCGGCGCCCGCCTGGCCGGCATGGTCAAGGCGATTCTCGGTGAGCGTGAGCATCAGGCGATTGCCATCGACGCATCTAACGGCAAGCGTTCCGGAATCAATGATCTGGCGCGCGCCCTGGCACAGCTGACCGCTCTCGGTTACCCGGTTGATTTGTCTCTCTGGGATGAAGGGTATGCCGAAGCCTGTAAAGCAACCCCGAGCAAAAAAGGGATGACCGTTCAGTTGACTGGCGCCAACTATTTCCAACGACCGGCAAAGCGGCCACCAGTGCCACAACAGCCGGCAGCAGCCGCGCCGACTCCACCGCCGCAGAATGGTTCTCAATCAGCTCCTTCGACCGCTCCGGTGGCTGCCGGTGCCGGCTCTTTACAGGAGGCATTGCAGATTACCCGGCAGAGCATGCAGGCGCTACAGGGATTGCAGGAACAGACGGCACGTTTGCATCAGCAGTTTCTGGCCGGACAGGAATCGACCACCAGGA
This sequence comes from Desulfuromonas sp., assembly GCA_002869615.1. Classification (NCBI taxonomy): domain Bacteria; kingdom Pseudomonadati; phylum Thermodesulfobacteriota; class Desulfuromonadia; order Desulfuromonadales; family Desulfuromonadaceae; genus Desulfuromonas; species Desulfuromonas sp. The sequence continues at coordinate 29,664 of PKUH01000016.1, forward strand.
CTTTCCTCAATCTGGTTGAACAGCAGAATCGATTATTGCAGGGCCAGCCGGTTGCGGCTGTCGCTGCCCCGGTTGCGGCTCCTGCTGCGGCTTCGCCTCCGGTAGAGCCTGCGCCAGTTGCCACTCCGCCGGTTGCCCCGGCCGCGGCCGTTTCCGCGGATGCTGTCGCCCGACCGGAAGCCCCGGCCATAGACAGTGGCCAGGTTTCTTCAACCCTGCTTGCCGTTATTGCCGAGAAGACCGGCTACCCGGAAGAGATGCTTGAGCTCGAGATGTCCCTTGACACCGATCTCGGGATCGATTCGATCAAGCGGGTAGAGATTCTTTCTGCATTACAGGAACAGCTTCCGGAAGCTCCGGCGGTGAAGCCGGAAGACCTCGGCACCTTGCAGACTCTTGGTCAGATCATCGACCACCTGAGCGCCGGTATGGTCCCGGCAGCAGACCCCGCCGCGATTCCTGCTGCTGCTTCCGCACCTGCGGTTGATGCCGGCCGCATTACAAATGTGTTACTGGAAGTCATCGCTGAAAAGACCGGTTATCCGCAAGAGATGCTCGAGATGGAGATGGCGCTTGATACCGATCTCGGAATCGATTCGATCAAGCGTGTGGAAATCCTCTCGGCCTTGCAGGGACAGCTGCCGGAGGCACCGGCGGTAAAGCCGGAGGACCTCGGCGTGCTGCAGACCCTTGGCCAGATCGTCGAACATTTAAGCGCCGGTATTGCCGTTGGCGCGCCTGCGGTGCAACCCGAAACTGCTGCGGGCCCGACTGTCGATAGCGACCGTGTTGCTGCAGTGCTGCTGGAAGTCATCGCCGAAAAGACCGGTTATCCGCAAGAGATGCTCGAGATGGAGATGGCGCTTGATACCGATCTCGGAATCGATTCGATCAAGCGCGTTGAAATCCTCTCGGCCTTGCAGGGACAGCTGCCGGAGGCACCGGCGGTAAAGCCGGAGGACCTCGGTGTGCTGCAGACCCTTGGCCAGATCGTTGACCACCTCGCAGTTGTCGGTAGTACGGATCCTCCGCCGGTTGTTGCTACGCCGCAGGCAGCGCCTGCTGACCGCGATCTTGTCGCGGCGACCCTGTTGACTGTGATCGCTGACAAGACCGGCTATCCGCAAGAGATGCTTGAACTGGAGATGGCACTTGACACCGACCTCGGCATCGATTCGATCAAGCGTGTGGAAATCCTTTCTGCATTGCAGGAAAAGTTGCCCGGCGCACCGGCGATCAAGCCGGAGCATCTTGGTACGCTCCAGACAGTCGGCCAGATTGTCGATTTTCTGGCGAGTGTTTCCGGCGTCGCCCAGCCGGCCGCAAAGGTTGAAGCCCCCTTTGAGCTTCCTTCCGTAGGCAGTGGTGTCGAGCGTAAGGTGCTGAAAGCCGTTCCGTTGCCGGCCGGTGGCGAGCGCATGGCTCTCAAACTGCCGCAAGGGTCGAAGGTGTGGGTCACTGACGATGGCTCGACCCTGGTTGACGCGCTTTGTGCCGAGCTCGATTCCAGGCAGCTGGTCGCTGAAAAAGTCGCGGTTGCTGCTTCGGCTGAGTTGACTGCTCCGGCTGATCTGGCGGGGGTCATTGTTGTTGCCCCGCACACCGGAGCCGATGATGCTTTTGTGCGGAACGCGTTTACCCTGATTCAGAAATCGGGTGATGTGCTTAATGCCAATGCTGCTAAAGGTGGAGCTTTTCTGACCACCGTATCCCGGCTCAACGGTCAGTTTGGCCTGGCGTCTGCAGGCCCTGTTGCCGATGCTCTTTCCGGGGGGCTGGCCGGTATCAGCAAGACCGCCAGTCATGAGTGGGCGGAAGTCTCCTGCCGGGCCTTTGACCTGGCCGAAGACCTTCCGGACGATGCACAAATCGCTGAAATGCTGGTTGCCGAAATGCTGCTTGACGGCGCGCCGGAAACAGGTCTCAGCAAAGACGGTCTGTTCACGCTCAAACTGGTCGAGGAAGTTCTTTCCGGGGAGACGATCGATGCTCCCGTCAGTTACGGTGACGTGGTCGCGATCAGCGGTGGTGCCCGTGGCGTCACGGCAGAGGTTGCCGTCTCCCTGGCGGCCGCCAGTCGTGCCACCCTGTTGCTGCTCGGTCGTAGTGAAGCGCCCCAGGCTGAACCGGCCTGGCTCGAGGGATTGAACAGCGAAGCCGAGATCAAGAAGGCCGTGATCGCCAATTCAGAGGAGCCGCTCAAGCCGAAGGATGTCGGGCGTAAATGCCAGGAGATTCTCGGCAACCGCGAGATCCGCAATACCCTGCATCGCATCAAGACCGCTGGCGGTCAGGCAATTTACCGTTCGGTCGATTTGCGTGACAGTGCTGCCGTTGCCGCGGTTGTTAATGATGTTCGTGCGGAGTATGGTCCGATCAGGGGGTTGATCCATGGTGCCGGAGTTCTGGCTGATCGTTTGATCAAGGACAAGACCGCCGAACAGTTTGAGCAGGTTTACTCGACCAAGGTTGATGGCCTGAGAAGTTTGCTTAATGCGATTGCCGAAGATGACCTTAAATTCATGGTGATGTTCTCTTCCTCAACTGGCCGCTATGGACGGACCGGGCAGGTCGATTATGCCGTAGCCAACGAGATTCTTAACAAGACGGCTCAACAGGAAGCCGCGGCGCGTCCAAGTTGTCGGGTTCTGTCCCTGAACTGGGGCCCGTGGGATGGTGGTATGGTGACACCGGAGCTGAAGAAAATCTTTGCTGCGGAAGGGGTGGCGGTAATCGACCTCAAGGCCGGTGCCGACTATCTGGTCGAGGAGATTGCGACGCCACCCGGTGGCCCGGTCGAACTGGTGATCCTGGGCGGACGCGAAGAGGCCGCAACCGAAAGGCCGGCGACCGAGAATATCTATATCTCCAGAGCCTTTGATCTCGACGTTTCGATTGAGCAATACCCGTTTTTGGCCTCACACGTTATTGACGGCAAAGCGGTTCTGCCGATGGCGGTTATGATCGAATGGATGGCGCATGCGGCAATTCATAATAACCCGGGATTGCTTTTCCATGGTTTTAATGACCTGCGTGTGCTCAAGGGAGTGACCCTTGAGCAGGGGGAGGTGCACTCGCTGCAGGTGATGACCGGCAAAGCGATCAAGAGTGCCGGAGTACACGTGGTGCCGGTCGAGTTGTCGGGTGTTGCAGCGAATGGACAGCAGTTCGTTCATTCCCGGGCCCGGATTGTCCTGGCGGCAAAACTGCCGGAAGGCAAGCGGGCTATGGAACGGGTTGAGCTCCAGCAATACAGCCGTCCGATTGAAGAGATATACAACCCGGATCGACTCTTCCATGGTCCGGATTTTCACGGTATCCGCGAAGTGATCGGTTGCTCCGGCGAAGGTATTGCGACGATGGTAAAACCGGCGCCAAAACCTGATGAGTGGATCAAGCAGCCGCTGCGGAACTCGTGGCTCTCGGATCCCCTGGCCCTGGACAGCAGCTTTCAGATGATGATCCTCTGGAGCTTCGAACGCTACAATTCGGCTTCGCTGCCGGTTTTCGCCGGGCGCTATCGCCAGTACCGGGATAACTTCCCCGGCACGGGCGTGGAGATCCGGGTTCAGGTAACCAGCCAGAGCGACAGTAAGGCGGCCGCCGATATTGATTTCGTAGATCCCGACAGCGGGGTACTGGTTGCGCGAATCGAAGGTTACGAATGTGTTATTGATGCTTCGCTGAATGCGAGCTTCCAGCGGAACAAGCTGCAGGGAGCTGCCTGAGGATGAAACACGGACAATCGGTTGCAATCGTCGGGGTCGGCGGCATTTTCCCAATGTCACCGACCCTGGACCGTTTCTGGGAAACAATCGTCGGGAATGTTGACACCTCGCGTCAGCCGCCGAAAGGGCGCTGGCTGCTCGATGTTGAAGATGCCTACGATGCCAGGGTCGGCGTCCCGGACAAGGTTTATTCGAAAAAAGCCTGCTTCCTTGACGACGAAACCGAGACAAGGTCAATCCCCGGACTCGATATCGATGCCGATTTCCTCACCAAGCTTGACCCGATGTTTCGCCTGTTACTGCGTGCCGGACATCAGGCTTTCAGTGATGGTCGGATTGATCAGCTGAATCGCGAGCGGGTCGGTGTGATTATTGGCAACCTGGCCTTGCCAAGTGAACTCTCCTCGACCATGGCCCGTGATTACCTCGGGCATGCTTTCGCAGAAAAATTGCTTGGCCCCGAGCAGGTCCCGGAACTCCCTTCAGTTGATCCCCTGAATCGCTATGTTGCCGGATTGCCCGCCGGAATCCTTGCCAAAGCGCTCAGCCTGGGCGGGACCTGCTATACGCTTGATGCCGCTTGCGCCTCATCGCTTTACGCGATAAAGCTGGCGGTTGATGAACTCGTTTCCGGACGAGCCGATGCGATGCTGACCGGCGGCCTGGCTCGCCCCGATTCGCTTTATACCCAGATGGGTTTTTCTCAGCTGCATGCGCTCTCTCCGACGGGCACCTGTTCTCCTTTTGATGCCAATGGCAACGGCCTGGTGGTCGGTGAGGGCAGCGGCATGTTTCTCCTCAAGCGGACCGAGGATGCCGTGCACGCCGGTGATCACATCTATGGGGTGATCCGCGGTATCGGCCTCTCCAATGATCTTGGCGGCAGCCTGCTGGCCCCTGCTTCCGAAGGACAGCTGAGGGCGATGCGCTCTGCTTACCAGCAGGCCGGATGGTCGCCCTCTGATATCGATATGATCGAATGCCATGCGACCGGTACTCCGGTCGGAGACGTGGTCGAATTTTCCAGCCTGAGGACTCTTTGGGGTGATGACGGCTGGCAGCCCGGTCAGTGTGTGATCGGTTCGGTCAAATCAAACATTGGCCACCTGCTAACCGCAGCCGGTTCGGCAGCCCTGATGAAAACCTTGCTGGCGCTCAAGGAACGAACCTTGCCGCCGACCGCTAATTTTTCCAACCCGGCAAAGGGGGTTGACCTCGATTCCAGCCCTTTCCGTGTACTGCAAGAGGCGAAACCCTGGAAAGCGCGCAAACAGGGGCAGCCACGCCGTGCGGCGATCAGCGCCTTTGGCTTCGGCGGTATCAACGCGCACCTGTTGATCGAGGAGTGGATTCCGAAGAAGCCCGTCAAGAGTTCGGTCACATATCTGCCAACCTCGAAGAAGAAGGCGACTCCGATTGCGATCGTTGGTATGGGGGCGCATTTTGGCCATTGGGGATCTCTGGACGAGTTGCGCAGTCGACTTTTGGGCGGAGGGCCCGATGTCGACCCGCAGCCACCGAAACACTGGTGGGGAGTGGAACAGAGTCGCTGGTTCCGGGAAAACGGTCTGCATCAGGATTCTTTCAAGGGGTTCTTTGTTTCTGAAGTTGCGGTTGCTCCGGGCGCTTTCCGGATTCCACCCAGGGAGGTGGAAGAGATGTTGCCGCGGCAGCTGTTGATGCTCAAAGTCGCTGCTGAAGCGCTAAAAGACGCCGGGCTTGAAAAAGATGACCTGCTCTTTACCGGCGTCTTTATCGGGACCGGTCTGGATCTGAATGCAACCAACTTCAGCTTCCGGTGGGGAATCGAAAAATATGCCCGAGCGTGGGCGCAGCAGTTGGGCCGGGAGCTCTCTGACCATGAGCTGCAGCAGTGGATTGCCTAATTGCGAGAATCAGCTGGCCCGGCCTTAAGCGCCAACCGGGTGATGGGGGCCCTTGGCAGCATTGTTGCCAGTCGCATCGCCAAGGAGTTCCGCGTTGGCGGCCCGAGCTTTACCCTCTCCAGTGAAGAGAATTCCGGTCTACGCGCCCTCGAAGTCGGGGTCCGCGAATTACAGGAAGGTTCAATCAACCGCGCTATTGTTGGTGCTGCCGATATGGCCGGTGATTTACGATCTGTGCTCGGCCGTCACGCTTCCCATCCGTTCTCTGCCAAGGGGGCAGCTTCACCTTTCGATCAGAATGCCGATGGTGCTCTGGTCGGTGAAGGCGCCGCGGCGGTTATCCTGAAGCGCCTCGATGATGCCCGGCAGGATGGTGATCACATCTATGCCGTGATCAAGGGCCTCGGGACCTCAACCGGTGGCCCGGTCGAAGAGAGCCATACCGATAGCGACACTTACACGCGCTCTGTTGAGAGAGCCAGCCATGAGGCGGGGGCCTCTCCCGAAACCGTCAGCTACCTGGCAGCCAATGGTAGTGGTTTGCCCGATGAAGATGAGTTGGAGGCGAAGGCGCTCAGTACGTTTTTCGGTAACCAGAAAGCCGAGAACCCTTGCTATATCGGAAGTGCCATAGCCGATATCGGGCACGCCGGTGCCGCCGCCGGACTTGCCTCTCTGGTTAAGGCTGCGACCTGCCTCGATCAGCAGATCCTTCCGCCGCTGCGCAACCTCGAATCACTGCGTTTCGATTGGGTACGTGGCATGCGCAGCTTTATCGCTCCTGACTCGGCCCGCTACTGGTTGCGCAACCGGGCTGAGGGTCGGCGGCGGGCGCTGGTAAGCGGTGTCGGCGCAGACGGCACCTGCTCACATGCCATTCTCGAAGGAGTTGACGCCAAGGCTGCCCCGGGTCATTTTGTCGATCGTCCACTGGGAGCCATGGATGAAGGGCTGTTCGCACTGGATGGTGATAATGCGAACGACCTCGTGACACGGATTTCTCAATTGCGGGATTTTGTCGCCATGGCTCCTGATGGCGATATTGAGCAGTTTGCCGCCCAATGGTTTCTTGATGCAAAGCTGAACAGCCAGCATAAGCTCTGTGTTGCCATGGTTGCGTCGAGTCGTGCAGAACTGCTGGCGCAACTGGAGCATGCCGAGCAGTCATTGAGCCGCGACCCGGAACAAGCGCTTGGCTATCATGGCAGCTCTCTTTCAACGGCCATTCGTGATCGGCTCTTCTACTCCCCCGATCCTCTGGCCCGTCAAGGCAAGGTGGCCTTTATCTTTCCCGGCTCCGGCAACCATTTTGCGGGGATGGGTGCTGAACTGTCTGCCCGCTGGCCGGCTATCTACAACGCTCAGGACGCCGACAGTAAATTTTTAGCCCGGCAGTATTTGCCCGGACACTTCTGGAAACCGGAGTTGGCAGAGGCTCTACACGAGAACCATAATGCCCTGGTTATTGCCCAGGTGGCTCTCGGTACCGCGGTGAGTGACCTGGTCCGCAGCTTCGGTGTTGAGCCCGACGTGGTCAGTGGCTACAGCCTAGGTGAGTCGGCGGGTCTGTTCTCGCTCAAGGCCTGGCGAGATCGCGACGGCATGGCGCAGAGGTTGGCAGAATCAACGCTCTTTACCGAGGATCTGGCGGGTGAATGCAAGGCTGCGCGCAAGGTCTGGGGATTAAAGAAAAATGAACAGGTTGACTGGATCCTCGGTCTCGTCGGGGCGCCGGCCGCGCAGGTCAAGAAAGCTCTCAAAGGCAAGGATAAAGCCTACCTGCTGATCATTAACACCCACAATGAGTGCGTGATCGGTGGTGATCGCAGCCAGGTTGAAGCCCTGGCCAGTGAAGTCGATGGGCATTTCTTCCCGCTGCGCGGCGTCACGACAGTTCACTGCGAGGTTGCCGAACCGGTCAGGAAGGCCTACCGTGATCTGCACCTTTTCCCGGTGACCGCTCCCGAAGGGATCTCCTTCTACAGCTGTCACCGTGGTGAACGCTACGCGGTGACGACTGACAGTGCCGCTGACGTCATCCTCGGCCAGGCTCTGCAGACGGTCGACTATACCAGGGTTGTTGAACAGGCTTATGCTGATGGCGTCCGCATCTTCCTCGAGATGGCACCGGGCAACTCCTGCAGCAGAATGATCAGCAGTATCCTGGACGGCCAGCCGCATATGTCCAGGGCGGCCTGTTATCCCGGGCAGAAACCGACTTCGTTGCTTCTGCGTCTGCTGGCAAACTGTCTTGCGGAACGTGTGCCGCTGGATCTCTCTGTGCTTTATCCGGAGAGTATCGTGGCGCCGGAAAAGAGTGCAGGTTCGCGCATTGCAACGGTGATCGGGGGCGAGGCTTTTTCCCCGGCGCCACTACCGCCGGAAATTGCGACGGCAAGCGCTGTTGACGAACAGCCGACAGACGGGCCGCAAGACACGGAACACCTCAATCAGGAGCCAGGGGCCAGTCCCCGGCCAGTCCCCGGCCAGCCCAGGGATCTCAGTCAGGATCCGCTGGTGGCGCAAATGGCTGAGACGGCGGAGATGCAGGCCCGGGCGCATGAGGGCTACCTGCAGTTTGCCAGCACCATGGAGAAGACGCTGACCGAGAACATCAATCTGCAGATGTCGATTCTGCAGAAGATGGCCGCGAACGGAGAGAGAATAGAGGCTGGAGACTGGGAACCGGGGTATGGAGATACTTCCTCGCCTCATTCGCAGATGGTGGTGAACCAACCCCCGGCTTCCAGCCCCCAGCCCCCGGTATTAGATCGTGACATGTGCATGGAGTTCGCCATCGGCTCGATCGCCAAGGTCCTCGGGCCTGAGTTCGCCGAGGTTGACACTTATCCGACCCGGGTACGCCTGCCGTATGAACCGTTGATGCTGGTTGACCGGATTATGACGATCGAAGGCGAGCCGCGCTCCATGACAGGCGGCCGCGTCGTCACCGAGCATGATGTCACGGCAGATCGCTGGTACCTCGATGGTGGCCGGATCCCGACCTGTATCGCCGTCGAAGCGGGGCAGGCTGACCTCTTCCTTTCCGGTTACCTGGGCATTGACTTTGTCGGCAAAGGAAAAGCGGTTTATCGGCTGCTCGACGCCGTGGTCACCTTTCATCGTGGCCTGCCGGTGCCCGGCGATGTGATTCGTTACGATATCAGGATTGATCATTTCTTCCGCCAGGATCAGACCTATCTGTTCCGCTTTAATTTTGAAGGCACGGTCAACGGAGAGCCTTTGCTGTCGATGCAGAATGGCTGTGCCGGTTTCTTTACCGAACAGGAACTGGCGGCCGGGCAGGGGATCGTCCATACCAGGCTCGACCTGCTGCCGCAACCGGGTATCAAGCCGGACGACTGGCGAGACCTGGTGCCGTTAAAGGTCGAATCGTACGATGCGGCAGAGGTGAATGCGATCTACGCCGGCGACCTCGGCCGGGCCTTCGGTGCGCCCTTTGAAAACCTTGCCTTGACCAAACCCTATACCCTGCCCGGTGGCTACCTGAAGTTGGTTGACCGGGTCATCGAACTTGATCCGCAGGGCGGACGCTATGGCCTCGGCCAGATTCGCGCCGAGATGGACATCCGTCCGGACGACTGGTTTCTGACCTGTCATTTCTGCGACGATAATGTCATGCCCGGCACCCTGATGTACGAGTGCTGCATGCACACCCTGCGCATCTACCTGCTGCGCATGGGCTGGATCGGGGAGGATGGCAGCACCTGGTGCGAGCCGGTGCCCGGTGTTGACAGCGGCCTGAAATGTCGCGGCCAGGTGGTCGAGACGACCAGGACCGTCACATACCAGGTCAGTATCAAGGAGCTTGGTTACGGCCCGGAACCGTTTGCCATTGGTGACGCCCTGATGTTTGCCGACGGCAAGCCGATCGTCGAGATCCCGAATATGTCGATCCGCCTGGCCGGGTTGAATCGTGCCAAGGTCGAAAGTTTGTGGGGACAGTCTCAGTCCGGTTCCCGGCCCCCGGCCCCCGCTCCGCGGGTTCTCTATGATTACGACAAGATCCTGGCGTTCTCGGCGGGTAACCCCTCGGAAGCATTTGGTGAGCCGTACCGGATCTTTGACCAGCAGCGCAAGATCGCCCGTCTGCCGCGCCCGCCGTTCCAGTTTCTCGACCGCATCGTCGGCGTCACCGGTGAACCGTTCAAGTTGGTCGAAGGAGCGACCTGCGTCGCCGAGTACGATGTGCCGGAAGATGCCTGGTACTTCGCGGCCGGGCGCCAACCGCAGATGCCGTTCAGCGTTCTGCTCGAGACCGGGCTGCAGCCGTGCGGCTGGCTGGCGGCCTATCTCGGGTCGGCCCTGACCAGCGAGACCGACCTCAAATTCCGCAACATCGATGGCGATGCCGTGCAGCACCGGGCGGTTACGCCGGAGTCAGGTCTGTTGACGACCCGGGTCAAGATCACCCGCATTGCCAGCAGCGGCGGCATGATTATCCAGAATTACGATTTTGAAATCAGTGATCAAATCGGGCCGGTCTATACCGGCACGACCGTGTTCGGCTTTTTCTCGGGCGAGTCGCTTGCACAGCAGGTTGGCGTGCGTGAAGCGCAGCTGTACACCCCGACCGCGGAAGAGCTCGCCCGTTCCGAGTCCTTTGCCTATCCGGCTACGGCCCCTTACCCCGAAAAGCAGCTGCGCATGCTCGACCGGATTGAGCTGTTTGTTGCCGATGGCGGGCCGGAACGGCTTGGCCTGATTCGCGGCAGCAAGAGGGTCGATCCTGAAGAGTGGTTCTTTAAGGCCCACTTCTATCAGGACCCGGTCTGCCCCGGGTCCCTCGGGCTCGAATCTTTGCTGCAGCTGCTCAAGGTTGCGGCGATGAAACGATGGGGCGGGCGTGAGCAAAGTCTGTTTGAGACCATGGTTCTCGGCGCCCGGCACAGCTGGAACTACCGCGGCCAGATTATCCCGAGCAACGATCAGGTTGTGGTCGATGCGGTGATTACGGCGGTCGATGACGATCAGCAAATACTGAAGGCAAACGGCTTCCTCTCGGTTGATGGCAAGGTCATCTATCAGATGACCGACTTTACGATCAAGTTGCGCGAAACGTCGGCCAGTCAGCAAGGACTTGCCTGAGCCGGCTGTGGCAGGTAGTATGGGCAAGGTTGTGTACCTACAGATATTAACAGCTGCGATGGTGGTGTGAATGAAGTACTCACGTGTCTATGTTGAATCGGTCGGTTATGAACTGGCACCGATTGTCGTAACCTCGACCGAGCTCGAAAACCGGTTGAAGCCGATGTATGAGACCTTGCATATTTCGCTCGGTCAGCTTGAAGCCTTGACCGGCATTCGCGAGCGGCGCTGGTGGCAGCCTAACGCTCTGATCTCGGAAGGGGCGATTGACGCCGCCAAAAAGGCGTTGCGTGAGCGCAATATTGCCCCGGAGGATATCGGGGCCGTTGTTTATGCCGGCGTCTGTCGTGAGCATTTCGAGCCGGCGACCGCCTGTCAGGTGGCGGCAGCGCTGGGGGTGCGGGGCGACGCCGCCATCTACGATACGTCCAATGCCTGCCTCGGAGTCCTCAACGGAGTCCTCGATATCGCCAATCGCATTGAGTTGGGCCAGATTCGGGCCGGCCTGGTCGTTGCCTGCGAGAGCTCCCGGGAGATCAACGAGATCATGATTCAGCAGATGCTCGATACCCCGACCATGGAGAACTTCACCAAATCGCTGGCGACATTGACCGGCGGCTCCGGCGCGGCGGCAGTCCTGCTTACCGACGGGTCTTTTACTCCGGCCCGGCGACCACGCCTGCTCGGCGGGGTCAACCTGGCCGAGCCGCAGCACCACGCCCTCTGCCGCTGGGGGGTCTCGTCCGACGATCCGGAAAATCATGTTCCCTATATGCAGACCGATGCGGTCGCCGTGATGAAGCATGGGGTGGAACTCGGGAAAAAGACCTGGGACGCTTTTCTCAAGGAACTCGATCTCAGCACGGAGCGGGTTGACAAGGTGATCTGTCACCAGGTCGGTGAGGCGCACCAGGCCCTGATTCTGCAGGCCATCGGGATCAGCCCGGAAAAGGATTTTTCGACCTACGGCTATCTCGGCAATATGGGCACGGTCTCCCTGCCGGTGACCGCGGCCATTGCCAAGGAGCGTGACAACCTGTTGCCGGGCGATATCGTCGGTTTCCTCGGCATCGGCAGTGGTCTGAATTGTCTGATGTTGGGTATCCAGTGGTAATGAGTAGACCCTATCCTTTTGCCAGTCATTTTCTCGACCTGAACGGTCTGCAATACCATTATCTCGATGAGGGTCAGGGTGACCCGGTGGTGATGGTGCATGGTAATCCGAGCTGGTCGTTCTATTACCGCAATCTGGTCGATGCCCTGCGACAGAAGTACCGCGTCATCGTACCTGACCATATCGGCTGCGGTCTGTCGCAGAAGCCGGCTGTTGCCGATTATGCCTATACCCTGGAACAGCGGATCGACGACCTTGAAGCGCTGCTTGCGCATCTCGGAGTCGACCAGAGGATTACCCTGGTGGTGCATGACTGGGGCGGGATGATCGGTATGGGTTACGCCACGCGGCACCCTGAGCAGATTGCCCGCCTGGTCATTCTCAATACCGCCGCATTCCACCTGCCGGCCGCTAAAAAGTTTCCGCCGGCGTTGAAAATCTGTCGCGATACCGCGCTCGGCAGATTTCTGGTCCTGCGGCTGAACATGTTTGCCGTCATGGCGGCGCGGGTCGGCTGCAAGCGCAATCCGATGCCGAAAGCTTTGCGGCAAGCCTATTGTGCGCCGTACGATACGCCGGCCAATCGCATCGCCACCCTGCAGTTTGTTCGGGATATCCCCCTGGCGCCGGCCGACCCCGGTTATGCTCTGGTCAGCACTATCGGAGCGGGCCTGGAGCGGTTCGCCGCAGTGCCGATGACGATCTGTTGGGGACTCAGGGATTTCGTGTTCGACCGGCACTTTCTCGAGGAATGGCAGCGCCGTTTTCCGCTGGCCGAAGTGCACACGTTTGCCGATTGCGGCCACTACATTCTCGAGGATGCCAAGGACGAAGTCATTCCGCTGATCGAACGGTTCCTGGAGGAACACCCATTGACCAAGAGGGCATGATGAGCCAGTCCGTTTTTGCCAATGTTGCAGCCCATCTTCCGGAGATGGCCCGTCTCCAGCCGGACTCCCCGGCGATCCATATCCCGCAGGGTTGTGACGCGCAACAGCAAACCGTCTACCGCCAATACAGTTTTTCCGAGCTCGACCGGGAAAGTAACCGGATGGCACAGGCGCTTGAGTCGATCGGCATCCGGCGCGGTGTGCGCACGGTTCTGATGGTGCCGCCCGGGTTCGAGTTCTTTGCTCTGACCTTCGCGCTGTTCAAGACCGGCGCCGTCCCGGTGCTGGTTGATCCGGGGATGGGGATCAAGAATCTGAAAACCTGTCTGGCCGAGGCTGAACCCGCCGCCTTTATCGGTATCCCCAAAGCGCACCTGGCCCGCTTGTTGTTCGGCTGGGGCCGGCCGACCGTCCGGATTCTGCTGACTGTCGGTCGGCGTTTTTGGGGAGGGACGACCCTGGAAAAGTTGCTGCAGACCGTTGCCCCCGACCAGCCCTATCAGACCGTTGAGACCGAAACCGATGATACGGCGGCAATCCTGTTCACCAGTGGCAGTACCGGTGTGCCGAAAGGGGCCCTGTACAGTCATGGCAATTTCTCGGCCCAGGTCGAAACCCTGCGCCGGGTTTACGATATCCGGCCGGGCGAAGTTGATTTGCCGACCTTTCCGCTTTTTGCCCTTTTTGCGCCGGCGCTCGGCATGACCTCGGTGGTTCCGGAGATGGATTTTACCCGCCCGGCCGACGTTGATCCGGTCCGGATCGTCGCCGCCATCGAGCGCTTTCAGATTACCACCATGTTCGGCTCTCCGGCTCTGATTAACCGGGTCGGCCGCCATGGTGCAGCGCAAAAGATCAAACTGCCAAGCCTGAAGCGGGCCATCTCGGCCGGGGCGCCGGTCCCGGCGCCGGTGCTGGAGCGGTTTGCCGGGATGCTGTCCGACGAGGCCGAGGTTTTTACTCCGTACGGTGCCACCGAGGCCCTGCCGGTCTGCTCGATCGGCAGCCGGGAAATCCTCGGGGAAACGCGCGCGGCGACCGATCGGGGACAGGGGGTCTGTGTCGGCCGGCCGGTTCCGGGCCTGGAGCTGGAAATCATTGCGATCACCGATGCACCGATTGCCGAGTGGGATGCCGCCCTCAAGCTCGGCACCGGTGAGATCGGTGAGATCATCGTCAAGGGACCGCAGGTGACGCGCAGTTATTACAACCGGGCCGAATCGACCCGTCTTGCCAAAATCGCCGACCCCGAAGATGGCGGCGTTTATCATCGAATGGGCGATCTCGGATACCGCGACGGGCAGGGCCGGATCTGGTTTTGCGGGCGCAAGGCGCACCGGGTGGTGACCGCCGACCAGACCCTGTTTACGATTCCGTGCGAAGCGATTTTCAATACCCACCAGGCCGTCTTCCGCTCGGCTCTGGTCGGTGTCGGGCCGGCGCCGCCGCAGCGCCCGGTCCTCTGCGTCGAACTCGAGAAAGAGACCGGGGCTGTCGCCTCCGAAGAGCTGCGCCAGGAGCTGCTCCGCCTCGGCGCCGGGCAGGAACTCACCCGCTCGATCAAAACCATCCTGTTTCACCCCTCATTCCCGGTCGATATTCGACACAATGCCAAGATCTTCCGCGAAAAGCTGGCGATCTGGGCGACGGAGCAGCTGTCATGAAGGCATTGGTCACCGGCGGCGGCGGATTCCTCGGCAAGGCGGTTGTCCAGCTGCTGTGCCAGCGGGGTGATGAAGTTCGCTCTTTCTCCCGCCATCAACATCCGGCCCTGACGGACCTGGGGATTGAGCATTGTCGGGGGGATTTGAATGATGCCGATGCGGTCAGTCGTGCCGTTGCCGGATGTGATATCGTTTTTCATGTGGCGGCCAAGGCGGGTGTCTGGGGGCCGTATCAGGAGTATTACCAGGCGAACGTGGTCGGCACCCGCAACGTCATTGCCGCCTGTCGCCAGCATGGCATCGAGCGTCTGGTTTACACCAGCTCACCGAGTGTCGTGTTTGATGGCAGCGATATGGAGGGGGTCGACGAATCGGTGCCTTACCCGGAACATTTCGAGGCCTTTTATCCGCAGACCAAGGCGGAAGCCGAACAACTGGTGCTGCAGGCCAACGATGCGCAGCTGGCAACGGTCGCCTTACGGCCGCATCTGATCTGGGGGCCGGACGATAATCACCTGGTCCCGCGGATTCTCGAGCGCGGGCGCAAGGGGGCTTTGCGCAAGCTCGGCCGGCGCCCTTGCCTCGCTGACACCATTTACATCGACAATGCCGCCCAGGCCCATCTGCAGGCGTCTGATCATCTCAAGATCGGCTCTGCCGTTGCCGGACAGGTTTATTTCCTGGCCCAGGGGGAGCCGCTGCCGATCTGGGACATCGTCAATCGCATTCTCGACGCCGGCGGTATCCCGCCGGTGACCCGTACGATCTCTCCCGTTTTCGCCTATGGAATCGGCGCCATCCTCGAAGTGATCTATCGCCTGTTCCGGCTGCCGGGGGAGCCGCGCATGACCCGTTTTGTCGCCCGTGAATTGTCGACCGCACACTGGTTTAATCTCGATGCGGCGCGGCGTGATTTCGGTTTCCGGCCGGCCGTCTCCTTCGATGAGGGGATCGAGCGTTTACGCCAGTGGTTGGCTGCCAACCGTTCCGGATGAGGCACTATGTCCGCTGTCACACTTTCTCCCTGGCAGACCCCGCCCGATCGGCCGGAGCTTGATCGGCGACAGGTTCATCTCTGGCGCTTTCGGCTGACCCTTGCCGGCGCCGAGCGAACCCGGCTGAAATCGTTGCTGAGTGCGGCTGAACTGGCGCGGGCCGACCGGCTCCTCGATGCGGCCAAGGCGGATCAGTTTATTGTGGCCCGTATCCGGCTGCGGCAGATCCTCGGCCGTTACCTCGATCTGCCTCCTGCGGAGATTCTGTTTGATTACGGCAAGCACGGAAAGCCCGGGTTGGCGGCCGGGATCACGGCTGAACTTGAGTTCAACCTGGCCCACGCCGGCAGTCGGGGACTGCTGGCCGTCAGTGCCGCAGCTGCTCTCGGTGTCGATATCGAATGGATCGATCCGCAGCTTGAATACGGGAAGATTGCGGCGCAGTTTTTCACTCCGGACGAAGTCGAAGCCTTGAAACTGACCGCCGCCGGCCGGCAGCGGCGCGCCTTCTATCGCACCTGGACCCGGAAAGAAGCCTGGTTGAAGGGACAGGGTGGTGGTTTTTCGTCGCCGCAGTTTCAGCAGCCGGGAGCTGGCTGGTCGATCAGGTCATTTACGGTCGGTCGGGATTACCTTGGCGCGGTGGCCTGTGCCGGTTCGCCGTCCGGAATTCTGCGTTGGGATTTCGACTGGCCGCAAACATAGGTCATGCTTCAATCAGATGGATCGGAAGTGACGATGAGTTTGCCTGAACAAGATAAAAGATTTATGAAAGAGGCCCTGGTCGAGGCGAGCAAGGCACAGGGCAAGGATGAAGTACCGATCGGTGCGGTGCTCGTGCACGCCGGCGAGATTATCGGGCGCGGGCACAACCTGCGCGAAACTTCGAATGACCCGACC
The DNA here is from genome assembly GCA_002869615.1 of Desulfuromonas sp. Classification (NCBI taxonomy): domain Bacteria; kingdom Pseudomonadati; phylum Thermodesulfobacteriota; class Desulfuromonadia; order Desulfuromonadales; family Desulfuromonadaceae; genus Desulfuromonas; species Desulfuromonas sp. Next base: position 45,950 of record PKUH01000016.1, read on the forward strand.
ACCCACGCCGAGATGGTCGCTATCCGCGAGGCGGCCGAAAGACTTGATTCCTGGCGCCTGCTCGAAACAACCCTCTACGTGACCCTCGAGCCCTGCGTGATGTGCATGGGGGCGATCATCCTGGCCCGGATTCCCCGCCTCGTTTACGCCTGCCGTGACCCGCGGGCCGGCGCCGTCGGTTCGATCTACGACTTATCGTCTGACCGACGCTTCAATCATGCGGTCGATGTCACCGAAGGGGTGCTGGCTGAAGAGTGCAGCGAAATGCTCAGCGGTTTTTTTCGTCAACTTAGGGCTGGAAAAAAATCGCAAAAAGATTTATAACAGAGACCCTTCCTGTAAAATTGTTTTGCTAGGGAGAAATCAATACACCCAGTTAGAAAGAGCGAAAATTTTTATATTGAACAAGGAAGGTGAGTGAGAGCGCGCGAGGCATAGCATGATGTCTATGTCGAGTGGGGTCGATCGAGTCTGACGCCGTGCAACATAAAAAGGTTCGCTCTCATAGATTGGGAGGGGTGTCCGAGAGGCCGAAGGTGACAGACTCGAAATCTGTTGTGGCGCAAGCCACCGGGAGTTCGAATCTCCCCCCCTCCGCCATTAAAATCAGGTGCTTACGGGGTTTTTCCGGAAGAGTTTCCTGGGAAGAGCCATCTGGAGATATCCAGGTGGCTCTTTTTTTTTGTGATTTGAACGAATATTGATTTCAACCCTCTCGGTAAAGGCTGAGGCGCTTTCCTCTTTCATCAGCCTCGTTCGGATCTAAAAACGCATTTGTTGCGGTCAGTTGTCGTTTCGCCTCTTCAAAATCTTCCCAGTCTATGCTCCGCGTGTATTTTTGTGCAAAATCCAGGGTTCGGATGAGTGGCTCGGTCAGGTTGTTATGTGTCAATGCTTTCAGGGCAGCTAAATAGTTATTCCTATAAACCGTTGGAATAATGATTTTTTGCTCGTCTGTGGCGAAAAGCTCTGCGTTCATCATGATCCGTGCTACTCGTCCATTTCCGTCTGTGAACGGGTGGACTTCACTTATCAAAAACATCATGAAAATAGATCGATAAAGAGGCGGGCCCAGGGATTGATAAATCTCAAATCCTTTTTCCAGGGTTCCTTCGACTAATTCAGGAGCTACAAACAGGCTGCTTCCGGCCTGATTGTTTTTTTCTTTGAAAGAGCCGGGGTTCTTGTCCGGGCGCAGTTCCATTAAAACAGCGTGTCTGGATCTTGTTAATTCTTTTAATTCTTTGAAGCTGTCCGGTAGTCTTGCCATTTCCGAACCATCAGAGACAATTCTAAATGTTCCTAAAACATCATGAGCGTCTTCAGGTCTGTCCATGGGGATACGACCGTTAAAAACGATCTCTACAGCTTCTTCAATTTCGAATGTTGTTCCCTCAATGAAATTTGAAAAATATGCCTCAAAGAAAGCTAAATTTGTTTTGGCTCCAGGGGAAGTTTCCCGGGCGCTCCTATGAACCGGGGCAGTTGCTCTTAAACTCTCAAAAAGGTTTAGAAATTTCTCTACTCGATCAGGGTCGTAAGGCGTTCCAGCTTTGCGTGCTTTGCCAGCATCGCTTTGTAGTTCAGCATCCCGCGTCCCTAGCAAAGAGCCAATCAGCTCGTCGAGTTGTTTGTATTCCTTTTCTGCGCCGATTTTTCCAGCCAAGTCCCTGGCTTCATCCCTAATACTATTAAGGGCATTTTCTCCACGCTGTCTTAAAAACTTCTCTAAACGCTCATCCATTTCCTTTCGAGAAAGTGTTCTTGGCACACTTCCTTTTCGTGCCCGAGAAAGATGCATGTTTTCCAGATACGCTCTTGCGAAAGATGATAAATGGCATCCTCCCAAGAATGGGCTGTCAGATTCAAGTGCACCTACACCAGGTCTGGGTTTAAATGTGATGCCGGGAAGGATGGTTTCTCTTTTTTTGGAGGAAATGATAAAAACCGATCCATCTGTTGCAGGTTTGTTTTCAATTGCCGTGCGGTCAGCAATCAATGCATCTGGGTAGTAGTCTTTCAAAAGGAAATACCAGTTTCTTCTTACGATATCTTCAGGGGGAGATGTCAGGTTTTTTGTGTAAAGGCGAGAGCCGATCTTCCTGAGCCTTCCGGCTTTAACAGCTTGATTGACCAATGCCGATATCTTGCTATTGGAGACAAAAATTTCTGGCTGATTATCTAAAAAATTGGACATAAGGACTCCTTTTAAGATCACTATATTAAACAATTGGGCCTTATGGAAGTCTTTGTTTTAATTTTTGGCGTTTAAGGTTAGCTTTGGTCGGGGTGGTTTCATCCAAAAAATGAGAGATAAGAGTCCATTTGTTTTTGTTTTTTTATATTTTTTGGGGTTTAGGGATGGAATCCTTTAAACTTTTGATTGTTAAGAGCGGTTCTGGGTCTTGTGAGTAGGGATATCCGCTCTAGTCGCAGAAATAGATGATGATAAATGGGACCACCCCGTATTTGAACATACGGGGTGGTCAAAACTATGGTGTCGTTCCGTTACGAATAGTGGTGACCATCAATCACGAGGGCGCTTCCAGTTCCAGAAATCCTCGCCGGAGTATGCCTTGATGCCCACAAGATCATTTTCCAGCCCGAATGACAAAAAGAGTGCGAAGGGGAGTGGCGAGTCGCTTGAGGTGGTGGCTCAACGTCGTCTGGGGGCATCTCAATATTCCGTTCAGCTAGCGGGGCGGGGTTTTCTGAACAGTTTATTGATTCTTGCATGGCAATAAATTCCTTTCTGTGGCATGTTTCAAAAGTGATAATATATAGTAAGGAGATTTTCACTTATGAAATCTGGGAAGTCAAATAAGAGAATCGAACGGAAGCTTTTTGACAAAGAGTCTTTTGCGGCGCGGTTTAAAAAGTTGAGGACTGATCGAAACCAAAAACAGTCAGATTATGCAGCAGCTATTAACACAAGTGTCGCGTCTGTCTCACGGATGGAGCAGGTGGTTGCTGCGCCGGATGCAGAAACTCTATTGTGGCTAAACGACAAATATGAACGAGATATTTACTGGCTGCTAACAGGCAAAAGGCAGGGTGGCCAGTCTAATGATTCTGAAAGCGAAGGGGTGGTGCGTGATCAGAATATTTACAATCTATTAAAAATACAACGTGAGGGTATTCAGCAAATCGTGGATGTCGCTTCGGAGAAAAAGGGTCGAGAGAGCAAGAGAGTCAAGTTGTTACGTGATAAGCTAGCTTACCTGGATGTCCTGCTTGAGGTCGGACATGATCCAGACAAGTGATTGCTTTTGATTTTTTGCTGAAAAACCTGTATTTTTAGCATGTTTTGCTTTTGCTTAGGGAGTGGTGATGTATTTGATTTGGGGGCCCTGTAAATCGTAATATTCCGCTGAAATCGGTCAATTCCGGTTCGGCGGTTTTTTATTTTGGACTTGATTGGGTAGATAGGAATGTCGTCAAAGAAACTAACACTGTCACAACTTGAACAATATTTGTCGAAGGCCGCTTGGATTCTCAAGGGGCCGGTCGATGCTTCCGACTTCAAGGTCTATATCTTCCCGCTACTATTCTTCAAGCGGATCTCCGATGTCTACGATGAAGAGTATCGACTTGCACTTGAGGAGTCCGGCGGTGATGTCGAATACGCTTCTCTTCCCGAAATGCATCGTTTCGAGATCCCAGAGAGGTGTCACTGGAAAGATGTGCGGGAGCAAACCGTCAACGTCGGTCAGGCGATTGAGCACGCATTGCGTGGCATTGAGCAGGCCAATCAGGAATATCTCTACGGAATCTTCGGTGACGCGCAGTGGAGCAACAAGAACAAACTCTCGGATCGGTTACTGATCGATCTGATTGAACACTTCTCGCAATACACGCTGGGTAACGAGAATGTCGACCCCGATATGCTTGGGAACGCCTACGAGTACCTCATCAAGCATTTCGCCGACTTGACCAATAAGAAGGCGGGTGAGTTCTACACACCGCGCTCGGTCGTTCACCTGCTCGGCCTGATTCTCGATCCGCATGAAGGTGAAACGATTTATGACCCGGCGTGCGGCACCGGCGGCATGCTGCTGGAGAGTGTCGACCACCTCAAGGACAACAAAGAGGACTACCGGACGCTCAAGCTGTTCGGCCAGGAGAAGAACCTGACCTCCAGCGCCATTGCCAGGATGAATATGTTCCTCCATGGCATCGAGGACTTTCAGATTGTTCGTGGCGATACCCTGCGCGACCCGGCCTTCTTTGAAGCGGACGGTCTGAAGACCTTCGATTGTGTCATTGCCAATCCGCCGTTCTCACTGAAAAACTGGGGAGCAGGTCACTGGGCGAATGATCCCTATGGTCGGAACATTGCCGGTGTGCCTCCCCAGGGGAATGGCGACATGGCCTGGGTGCAACACATGGTTAAGTCGATGAACAGTACGGGCCGGATGGCGGTCGTTTTGCCGCACGGAGCGCTGTTCCGCAAGGGAGCCGAAGGAAAGATCAGGCAAGCGCTGCTGGAGATGGATCTGCTGGAAGCAGTCATCGGTCTGGGACCGAACGTCTTCTACGGAACTCAGCTTGCCGCCTGCGTCATGGTCTTCAAGCAAAACAAGGAGCCGGAGAAGAAGCAGAAGGTTCTCTTCATCGATGCTTCAGAGCAGATCCGAGTGGGACGGGCGCAGAACTATCTCGAACCGGAGCACGTGCAGCAGATCTTCACTTGGTACCGGAACTACGCTGATGTTGAGAATTACGTCAAGGTCGCCAGCAGGGATGACCTGAAGGAGAACGACTTCAATCTCAATATCCCGCTTTACGTTGAGAAGATTATCGAGGATGACCTACCGAGTGTCGAAGATGCCATGGCTGATCTGAAGCGGGCATGGCAGGAAAGCCTAGCGGCGGAAGAGAAGTTCAAAAAAGTGCTTGAGAGGTTTATGTGATGAGCAAAAAAGATTTAACTGTATCGGCTGTAGACCGGCAGAATATTCTCAACAACCCTTACGCTCTTCAAGAAATTGAAAAAGCCGCGCATATCAAGGGAATTCCTTTTGAGGGCCGATCCGTTGTGCTCAAGGAACAGGTGGCGGAATTCTTTGAGGTTACGTCGCGTACAATCGATAATTACATCGAGAAAAATGGGGAAGAACTGCGCCAAAACGGTTATGAGGTTTTGCGCGGTAAGCGCTTGAAAGAACTGAAGTTATCCATTTCAGAACATTTTGGTGGCGAAATAGATTTCGTTACCAAAACGACTGTGCTGGGCGTATTTGATTTTAGGGCGTTTTTAAATCTGGCGATGCTGATGACGGAGAGTGAGCAGGCGCGTTTGATGCGCCAGGCAATTTTAGACATAGTCCTCGACACCATCAACCAGCGCACCGGCGGTGGAACCAAGTATATCAACCAGCGCGATGAAGAATTTCTGGTCTCCTATTTTGAAGAGGAAAACTACCGCAAGGAATTTACCGATGCCCTGCGCGACTGCGTCGATATGGGCAATTTCAAATATCCGCGCTACACGGATAAGATTTATGTAAGCATCTTCAACGAAAACGCACAGGAATATCGAAAGATACTTCGACTGCACGAAAAAGAAAAAGTACGCGATACCTTCTATTCAGAGATTCTCGATCTGGTGTCATCTTACGAATATGGATTCGGACAGGAAATTCGCGCTGCGTTCGAAAAGAAAGGTCGCAAACTGAGTTCATGGGAAGTGGATGCTTTGTTTGATGCGTTTGAGAAGCTGCCGCTTTGGAGGCCGATGGTTGAAAAAGCCCGCAATAAGATGGCCAGCCGGGACCTCGCCTTTCGGGATGCTCTGCACCATCAATTAAAGGAATATATAACCCCCGTTCAGCGAGAAGAGTTTGAACGATTCCTTGGAGAAAAGAGTAAGGAACTTGCCGAACGGCTAGAAGATGCAAAGGATGTGATGAAACGCTTGAAGGAGCGCTCGTAGTGCCTGAACTGGTTTACATTACGCTGGACCAAGCCATTGAAATCCACCGCAAAACAGTGGAGGTGAGTGGTGGCGGCGCCCTGGGTGCTTTGAATCTGGGACAACTAGAAAGCGTTTTGGAAAACATTCAAAATGACCTCTATTACCCGACCTTCGAAGACAAGCTGACGCACCTGTTTTTCAGTGCGAATAAATTTCACTGTTTTGAAGATGGAAACAAGCGTATCGCGTTATCGCTGGGCGCCCAGTTTCTGTTGCTGAACGGTTATGTGTTTGTTGCCACACGATTCATGCGCGAGATGGAAAACATCAGCTACCATGTTGCGGCGGGCCGGATCTCCAAAGAGCTACTGAGAACAATTCTGGATGAAGTGCTCAACGAGGCAGAACTAAGTGAGGCTACGAAACTCGCTATTTTCAACGCGCTCACCGCTGGAGAAGACGCGGAATGACACAACAAGAACTCGAAAAATACCTCTGGGGTGCAGCCACGGCTTTGCGCGGCACGATCGATGCCGGGGACTACAAGCAGTACATCTTCCCG
>PKUH01000017.1 GCA_002869615.1 Desulfuromonas sp.
CGAAGGTGCCGCAGACCCCCGACTACATGGTCGGGGTGATCAACCTGCGCGGCAGCGTGGTGCCGGTGATCAACATGCGGTTGAAGTTCGGCATGGAGGATATCGAAAAGACCCGTGATTCCTGCATCATCGTGGTTGAGGTCGATGTCGACGGCGAGCCGATTACGGTCGGGGCGCTGGCCGATTCGGTGCAGGAGGTCATGGATATGAACGACAGCCAGATCGAGCCGCCGCCGAAGATCGGGACCAAACTGAATACCGAGTTCATCAAGGGGATGGGCAACCTCGGCGACAAGTTCGTCATCATCCTCGATATTAACAAGGTGTTCTCGGCCGATGATCTCGAATTGGCCCGGGAGATCAGTGACGAGACCGAAGAAGTGACAGCCTAGTTGCAAGACCAGTCTGGCCAACAGGAGAGGCCTGATCCAATCCCTCTCCTGCTGGCCAGGTTTTCGTCTGCCAGCCAGATGATTAAGGTTGTCTTGCCGGCGTGGTTGCGTAAAATAGGTCTGCCATGCTGACCCCGCAATTAAAAGATCGCCCTTATATTCTCCTGACCATGACCGTCCTGTTCTGGGCCGGCAACTTTATTCTCGGGCGGGCTTTTCATGCCGACATTCCACCGATTGCTCTGGCGTTCTGGCGCTGGGCCGGAGCCTCACTTCTGGTCGCTCTTCCGGCGAGCCGGTACCTCCGCGACGACTGGCCGGAGATTCGTCGCTGCTGGCCGGCGGTGCTGCTGCTCTCTTTTCTCGGCATTGCCTGTTTCAATACTCTGGCCTACAGCGGACTGCAATATACCCAGGCGATCAACGCCTTCCTGATTCAATCATTGATGCCGGTGCTGATTGTCGTGTTCTCCCTGTTGATTTTTAAAGAGAGGGTCGCTCCGGTACAGGTGGTTGGCATCGCTGTTTCACTCGCTGGCGCCGTAACCATTATCGCGCGCGGCGAGGTCGGGCTGATTCTGAATCTTGAGTTCAATCGGGGTGATCTGCTGGTTCTGCTGGCAATCGTCTGTTATGCCGGTTATTCATCGTTATTGCGGTTACGGCCAAAGGTCCATCCGCTCTCGTTTATTGCCGTTACCTTCTGGCTCGGAACGGCGATCCTTATGCCGCTGTATCTGTGGGAGCATAATTATGTCCGGCCACTGCATCCGGTCCCGACAACCTTTCTGGTCCTCGCCTATGTCGCGATATTTCCGTCAATCGTCTCTTATCTCTGTTTCAATCGGGGAGTTGAGCTGGTCGGGGCTAATCGGGCCGGTCTTTTTATCCACCTGATGCCGGTGTTCGGGAGCCTGATGGCCATGGTTTTTCTCGGTGAACAATTTTATTGGTTTCACGCTCTCGGTATCGGTCTGATTGCCGTCGGCATCTGCCTGGCGACCCGCGCCGGCCGGACGTAGCGTCTCGTCAACAGTATGGCCATAGATTCCGGACAACTATCCTGTGAATCTGGCAGTTTAACGGGAAATGACAATTCAGGAGGGTATTTGACAAAAAATGCCAGCAGGTTTGCTCTTTAATGACGTCGCCGCTGTCTCCCGATTTCGAGACTATGGAAATTCCGGGAGGGGGATATGCGTTTTCCTGTTGGCCTGTTTCCTGCTAATGATATAAGCTCCAATCCAGGGATTTTATTAAAAAGGATCTGTTTATGAATACTATTACTCCAACATCTGATGCTGCATCACCTGCCCCGAAGCGGGTGAAAAAAATTCTCCTGGTCGATGATGTCAAACTCTTTATCGCCCTCGAAAAGACCTTCTTTCAGCGCAAGGAATCGTTCAAGGTTTTGACCGCAAGCAGCGGCAAGGAAGCGCTGGTGCTCGTTGAGTCGGAACAGCCCGACCTCGTCTATATGGACCTGTTTATGCCGGAGATGAATGGTGACGAATGTTGTCGGCGTATCAAGGAGTCGGATTTCGGACGGGATATCCCGGTTGTCATGGTGACCTCGGCCGGGAATGCAGAAGATATTGCCCGCTGTGAAGCGGCCGGATGCGACGAGATCGTCACCAAGCCGATCAACCGCGGGCATTTCATGTCGATTGCCAGGAAGTATCTCGAAGTGCACGAGCGCAAGGATCCGCGTTATGCAATCCATGTCAAGGTTCGCTTCGGTGACCAGGACGATCTGCTGACCGATTACACGGTTAATCTTAGTTCCGGAGGGCTGTTTCTGACGTCACCGCAACCTTTGCCGCGCCACACGCTGCTCGACATTGAATTCAGTTTGCCTGAAACCGGAGAGACGATCAATTGCAAGGCCCGGATCGCCTGGGTGAATGATACCAGCAATCCAACCAAGCCCGATCTCCCTGCCGGTATGGGCTTGCAGTTCGTTGATATTGCGGAAAGCGAGATCCGCATTATTCAAAGCTACATCGAGAGCAATAATTTAACGGCTGAGTGGTAATTTCGGCTGCTTTGCCTTCCTGTTTCATCTCTTCCGGGCTATCGGTAGTCACGATAACCACCGGAATCAGCCTGCCGTTCTCGGCCGCGCGGAGTTTGCGGGTCAGTTCAAGGTCGCCGGTATCGCCCGGCCTGCTCCTTCTTTTTCTTGCCTGTCCTGAGCCAGCCGAAGGGCTTGTCCAGGCAAAGTAAGCAAAAGAAAGACACCCCGGCTCACTCGGCGTCTTATGTAAAGCAAATAAAGACAGCTGTAAGTTTTAAGCTGTCAGTTGTCAGAGAAAATCAGGAACAAATGTCTTAGACTCACCCGTGGAGCTCTTGAGGTCGCCCTCTGGTAGCGCGATCACTGAACCGCAGCCCAACCGCAACCGCCACGGAGATGAACTGCGTTTGCCTCAAGGCAAACTCCCTGGCAGCAAAGTTTAACAGAAACAAACCCAGTTGCACAAAAAAGCCCCCGGCAAGGGAGCCGTTTTCTGCATACTCTTTTATGGCTTAATAAAAGAGTATGGCGGAGTGCGCGGCCGCGACCGCGCGATTATATCATCTTCAGTCTTGATGGATACTTTCCTGCACTTCGGGTAGTGACTCTATCCAGCAATGTCCCCACCCAACCAGACAAGGTCGCCGGTATCGCCCGGCCTGCTCCTTCTTTTTCTTGCCTGTCCTGAGCCAGCCGAATGGCTTGTCCAAGCAAAGTAAGCAAAAGAAGAAACCCCGGCTTACCCGCCTGATAATCAGGTTCCCTCACTGCGCCGATTGTAATCCGTCAGTCACTGGCGTTACCTGAGCGCCGGATTAAAATCCGCTCGCTCGGCGGTCTTACTTATGGCCCCGGTAGAACAGTGGGAACAGTCAAAGACAAGAATGTTGTCAGTCCCGACTCCGATAGCCTGTCCTGAGCCAGCTTAAGGGGGAGTTTAATGTTGTATTCGCTTTCATCTGCGATGAACCAAAAAAAATACCGCCCGAAATCTGTCGGGCGGTCTAAAAAAAATGAGGTGGAGTGGTAGTGATTAGTGGCGCATCATCCGACCAAAAAAACCGGCGGTGTGCCCCGCAAGAAGAATAAGACCATAAAATGCCAGGGTTCCTAAAAAGCTGGTTATCA
>PKUH01000018.1 GCA_002869615.1 Desulfuromonas sp.
ACTGGATGTCTTTGGAGAACGTTTCTCAGTCCCGCCGGAGACAATACGCGAATACGTGGTGGCTACTATCGATGTCAAAGAACAGAAACTAAAACTCTTCCTGGACAAAACTCAGGTCGAGGAATTTGATTACAAAATGCGCTAAATCATTTAAGTGTAAGCGATGTCGTGGCGCAAAAAGCTGTTAACGTTGTGCTGGCACTCAACAACTATTCGCTGAAAGTTGCAACCCGGTCGCCTTTAAAAATAGTATTGGCAGTTTTCAGAACCAGGGCGGCCGAGGTTTCTCGTGATGTTGTTAAAACAACAGCCTGCCCGATCAGAATATCGGGGAGCGGTTTGTCAGTCAGGCTCACATCTGATGCCTTGCGTGGTCGCGAAATATAGAGAAGGTTTCCTGTTTCAACGCCATCCTCGGCACCGAGGTCAGTGTAGACAACATCAAATTGCCCCATGGTCGATTGACCGCGTCGCGAGGCGACCAGGTAGCCGGAGAGGTCCGCCTTGGATTGTTTAAGGGCGATCTGCTTTTCCGGAGCGATAAAGGGCGTCACCCGGGCACCGCGCAGAATCTCACGAACATTCGAAAGAATCCTGGCGGTTGCCACGTTCTCATCAACATCGACAATTTCGAGAAGTCCGAGTTCGAAGACCTGGTAGCCGATATTCTTTCCTGTGACAGGATGCGAAATTTTATCACCGAGATCGAAGATGGCAAAGTTCATGCCGGGGTCAATCGTGTCGAGATCATCCATCTCGAGAAAAACCATGTCACCGGAGCCGAGGACCAGCCGATTGTCAGTGCCATCGACAATCCGTCCGGTTGTTTTCAGATCCTCAATGCCGATAAAGCCGATGCCGCCGCCGGGCACCTTGATCTTGATCTCATCTTCCGGCTCGCCGCCGACCAGATCCTCAATAGCCGGTTCCTGCTGCGGCTCTTCATCCCGAACTGTTTCGATTTCAGGCATATCCGGTTGTTCGACCGGCTCGAGATCAACTTCTTCCGGTTCGGCCTTGACGATTTCGATCCGGTCGTCATAGATCGCGAGTTTTTGTCCGGGATAGATAAAGTGCGGGTTCGGAATGTCCGGGTTGTTCGACCAGAGGTTGGGCCAGTAGTAAGGATCCTTGATGAAACGCTCGGAGATTCCCCAGAGAGTGTCGCCTTTTTTAATAGTATAGATTTGCGGCTCTCCGGCTGCCAGGGAAGATAATGGCAGCAGAAGCAGGCAAATCAGCAACACGGTTTTACGTAGAGTCATTATCGCCCCCTGTGGCTTTGGCTGATTCAGCATCAGTTGAAATTCTCCGTGGCGTTCTTCGCCGCAGAACTTTTCGGGTAACGCTCCCGCAGGAGCTGTATGGTTTCCATGGCGCCTTCATTGTCGTTGAGCTGATAAAGGGCTGCCGCTTTTTTTAACATGGAGTCGGGTGCCTTACTGCTTTTCGGGTAATCGTTGACGACCTGGTCAAAATTCGCAACCGCCTGGCCGAACTGGCCGAGAGCGAGGTAGCACTCCGCCAGCCAGTAACGGGCATTGCTGGCATAATCGTTGGCCGGGAAGAGCTGCAGAAAGCGATTGAAGCCGCTGATCGATTTCTGGTACTGCCCGGATGCGTAGTCGCCGAAGGCCGCCAGATAAATTTCAGTTGGTGACTGTTGTGAAGATTTTGCGCCTTCGTCGATCACCGGGCTGCCGGCGTTGCCCTGACCGACCCGTTGCTTCAGAGAATCAATCATTCTCTGCTGGTCGAGCAGGCGGGCCTCAAGCATAACGACGCTGTCCTGCAAACGCTGCAGGCGGGCATCAATGCTCTGAAGCTGATCATTCTCCAAGGCCTGGGCTGGTGCCGGTGCAGCTGGCGCCATGGCAGGGCTTGTCATTGTTCCCGGGGCCGCACAGGCGGTCAGCCCGCAGCAGGCGGCGACAGCAATAACGGCGCATATCAGTTTGATTCGATACAAATTGGTCTTCCCAGTTAAATAGAATATTGCATTAAATTTTCTAAAAATTATAGGTTTTTCAGGTGATTGTCAAGTTTTGAACGTCGGCAAATGGAATCGAATCGGACCGGCAAAAGCGGCTCTCCGGAGTGATAATCTATGCTATAGTGAGACCCTTTGAGAAGAGGAGATGGTCATGGATAAGCTTGAATTGCTCGCACCCGCCGGCAATTATGAAAAGCTTGTGACAGCTTTTGATTACGGGGCTGACGCGGTCTACCTCGGAAGTGAGAACTTCGGTTTGCGCGCGATGGCCGGGAACTTTGGCTATGATCAGCTGGCCCGGGCCCGGGATCTTGCGAGCGCGCGGCAGAAAAAAATTTACCTGACCCTCAATGCCTACCTGGTGTCGGGAGAATTTGAGACGCTGGCCGAGGAAATCGAGCAGCTCAAACGCTTTGATCTCGATGCCTATATCATTTCCGATCCCGGAGTTCTCAGCCTGGTTCGCGAACTCGACCCGGAACGGGAGATTCATCTTTCGACCCAGGCCAATACGACCAATGTTTTTGCCGCCCGGTTCTGGCAACAGGCCGGAGTGCGACGGATTAACCTGGCCCGCGAGCTGACCATTGAGGATATCAAGACCTTTGCCGATGACGGCTCGGTTGAACTGGAGGCGTTTGTCCACGGGGCGATGTGTGTCGCTTATTCCGGGCGTTGCCTGCTCTCGGCGGCGATGAGCGACCGCAGCGCCAACGCCGGTGCCTGCGCTCATCCCTGCCGCTGGAACTACTCCCTGGTCGAAGAGAGCCGGCCGGATCAATCTTTTCCGATCGAAGAGGACCGTCACGGAACTTACCTGATGAACAGTCGCGACCTTTGCCTGATCGAGCATCTGCCGCAGCTGGTCAAGGCCGGCGTGCGGCATTTCAAGATCGAGGGGCGGATGAAGAGCCGTTATTATGTCGCGGTTGTTACCCGGGCCTATCGGGCGGCCCTCGATCGCTACCGCGATGATCCGGAGACCTGGCAGTGCGACCCGTACTGGCTCGAGGAGCTCGACAAGGTGAGCCACCGACCCTATGACACCGGTTTCCTTTTTGGTCATGCTGATCCGCAGCTGCATGCCAAAGATACCCACTACCGCCGATCTTACGATTTTATAGGCCTGGTCCTCGCAGTTGAACCGGACGGCACCGGGCTGGTCGAAGGGAAAAACCGTTTCTTTCCGGGAGATGAGATCGAGCTGTTCGGTCCGGGCATGCGCCAGGCCTGGTTCACGGTTGGAGAAGTGGTTCGAGAAACCGGGGAGGCGGTCGAGGTTGTTCAGCCGAACGCCCGGGTCATGATGCCCCTGCCGGCCGGAAGCCGGGCCGGCGATCTGCTCCGGCGCGCCAAGGCCGAAGAGCGTTAATCCGGCAGGTCGATGGCTGAAGCCTGCCAGATGTTTCGGGTCAGCAGGTCGCAGCAGCTCAGCCGGTTGTTGTAGACGGCGCCGGTGTCGAGCCCTACCATATTATCGCGCAACAGGACCTCGGGCTGGGGGGAGTGTCCGAAGACAACAGTTTTTCCCCAGTCATAATCCGAATTGATAAACTCGCCGCGAATCCAGAGCATATCGTATTCATCTTGATTACTGATCGGAACGCCCGGACGCAAACCGGCGTGGACAAATATATAATCCCCGTGAATATATGAATTTTTCAGGTTATTGAAAAATGAGAGATGATCCGGTGGAATGACCGGCTTGGAATTGTCTGTGGATTGGTAGCTTTCGAGCGTCGCGTTGCCGCCGTTGAGCAGGAACATCAGATGATCGTCACCGGCAAGAAAATCGAGCAGCATCTGTTCGTGATTGCCGCGCAAAAAAACGGTTTCGGGAAATTGTCGCTGCAGGTCGAGCAGGCATTCAATGACCTGGCGGCTGGCCGGACCCCGGTCAATGTAGTCGCCGAGGAAAACGAGCTGATCTTCAGGGCCGGGCGCGACATCGGTCAGCAGCTTTTGCAGCAGGTCGAAGCAGCCGTGAATATCGCCGATAGCGAGAAGCCTTTCTGGATTTTTGTCAGTCAAAGCAGCACTCTTAACTTGTCTTAATGACGGGTCGGATGTAGGATGTTGCAATCAATTCTACACGAGATGGGCCCGTATGGACAATTTTTGCTCCGATGTTGTGGCGATTAAGCTACAGATTTATGCTGCCCGGATAAATGGATAGTTTGTAACTGTATGAATATGTTAGAATTTTATTTCATGGCATTCTTCTTGTAAGCTGTAAGATATGTTCATGCAAGTTAAAACCTGGAAAATTTGAGGAGGATTTATTATGAAGCAAATAAAGAAGGTTATTTTGACTTTCATGGTTTTCGTTCTGTGTAGCGGTTCTGTATGGGCGGCGGACTTTGATCTTACCGGCGTCGTACAACCGGAATTCAACCAGCTGGTCACCGAAGCAGGCCGCCTGACAGCATACAGAAGCATGATGCCGGCCGAGCCGGGTGGGTTGACCGGGTTTGATATCGGCCTTGCCATTACCGGTGTCGAAGTCAACGAGGGGCTGTGGACGAAGTATAATGTCGACACCGACGTCGTTGCAGTCCCTCGCCTGATGGTCCAGAAGGGGCTGCCGGCCGGGATTGATATTGGCGCCTTCTACGCCGAGGTCAGCGATTACGATCTTTCAATGGAGGGTGCGCAGATCCAGTGGGCTCTGCTCGAAGGGACCGCCGCCACGCCGGCTCTCGCTCTTCGCGGCAGCTACGCCAAGCTCGATGCGGCCGGCGAGATGGAAGTCAAAACCATGGCGGCCGATATTGTCGTCAGCAAGGGGGTTGCCATGTTGACCCCTTACGCGGGTCTTGGCACTGTCTCCTACGAAGGCGAATACACCGGGAGTAATGCAGGCCTTCAGGCTCTTTTGAGTGACTATGATGATAACGAAACCCGCATCTTCGGCGGGGTGCAGTTTGCCGTTGCTCTGCTCAATATCACCGCTGAATATGAGCAGATGGATGAGCCGGTCTATTCGGTTAAAATGAGTCTCGGCTGGTAATCCTGTCCAAATAAGTCTTTGTGAACGGCTCGCCCGAATTTGGCGGGCCGTTTTTTTGTCTGCTTGTTCCGTTTGTTGCTCTCTGCTAAGCTCAATTCATGTTGCCCGAATCTTTTCTGACACCGTACCACCTTCCGTTCAACCAGACCTGTCTGGCCAGCCGGTTCGAATTCCTGACGCATGACCAGGACCCGGGCGACCGGGGGAGCTGGCTCCTTATTCAGGGAGGTGAACTGGCCCTGTTCGAAGATGGTCAGAACCAGACTTTGCCGGACGGGACATTGCCGCCCGGCATTGATCCGGAAACAGCTCTCTATATCGGCCAGTGGCAGGGGCGGCCCTGCCGGGTTGTCAGCCTTGATCCGGACACCAGGCTGCCGGATCAATATCTGATGCGCGGCTTAACCAGCCAGGTGCCCAAGCTGTCGATCGAGCTGCTCTCCCTCGGCGGTCTGGCCCGACAGATTCTATACTGGGACGCCAACAGTCAATATTGCGGTCGATGCGGCCGGAAACAGAGCTGGCTGCCGGGGGAATGGGGCAAAGTATGCGAGCAATGTGGAACCCATCATTTTCCGCATATCCATCCTTGCATTATCGTTGTTGTTCGACGGGTCGGTGAAATCCTGATGACCCGTAAGGCTGAATGGCCGGAGGGCCGCTACAGTCTGGTTGCCGGTTTCCTCGATATGGGCGAATGCCTGGAAGAGGCGGTTATCCGGGAGGTTAAGGAGGAGACCGGGGTCGAGGTTGAGAATATCCGTTATATCGGCAGCCAGAGCTGGCCCTTTCCGAGCCAGCTGATGTGCGGTTTCGTCGCCGACTATGCCGGCGGCGAGGTTGTCGTCGAGGAAAAGGAGCTGGAAGACGTACGCTGGTTCCCGATCGATGCGCTCCCGAACCTGCCGCCGAAGCGGAGTATCTCGCGATACCTGATCGATAACTTCAAAGAGCAGGGTTAGCCACGAAGGCACAAATACACGAAGAAATGCCAAGATAAAAAAACATGTTAACGGAGAGGCGGAGAGCTAGAAAAATTCATTAAAAAGATTAGGCTAAGTCTTTAGCGTTCTGTTTTGATCTAACCCGGAGATCCAGGTTTTGTTTTTGGTATTCTCTCCACCTCCGCGTCTCTGCGTTAATAAATAGATTTTGATCTTCTTGGTGTCCTTAGTGTTTTAGTGGCGAAGGGTTTCCGGTTCATAAAAAAACCCCGGGCGGGGACCCGGGGAGTCGCAGATATCTCTTTTCGGGGTTCAACAGCCGCACTCTGGAGGAGGTTTGATGGCTGTACAAGAGATAATGCGAAAAGCTTTCTAATTATTTCGGACGTTTTTTAAGTTCTGCTAAAAATATTTTAGTGAGAATAATGTTAATTTCAATACAGGGCAAGGCAAAATGATGCTGGAACAACCTTTTTGTAAGAAATACTACCTGATCCCCAAATCGGCGATTGCCTACCTGCGCTTTTCTCTCGAGAGCTATGACGGCATCGCCTTCGTGCGGACACTTGATGCCCGGCAGGCCCTGGTTGAAATTGCCTATCCACCGACCAGAAGTGAGGATGCCGAGGCGTTGCTGGCATCCCTTGAAAAGGAAACCGGGATGACCGAAACGGACACCCCGGCCGCAGAAGATTATCCTCCTCTGTAATCAGACCGTTTCAACTGTAATCTCTGGCGGATCAACGATAACCTTTTTAACGGCGCACTGATCGGTGGCCCGGATGATCGATTTCCGGTACTTGTCAGGAAACCCGTCCGGCAGGTGGATCTTCATATTGATGGCCTCCAGCCGCTTTGATTCCGGGTTGCGGTTGGTGTCGAGCGTCAACTTCATGCCGGTCGTGTCGATCTCCCGCTGCTGGCAGAACCGCAGAGCAAAAAAACCGGCGCAGGCGCCGAGGGAAGAGAGGAAGAGGTCGAACGGCGAGGGTGCCGAGTCGGTGCCGCCGTTTGCTTCGGGTTGATCGGTTTTCGTGACGAAGCCGTTGTATTCGGTGTTGACGGCAACGCCGCCGGGGAATGTGATTTCCATCATGGTAACGTTTCTCCTGTCGTCTGATTACCAGCTCTTGTCGAGCGGTTCGAGTTTTTTCAGTTCGTAGGCCCGGCTGCCAAGGCCGAGAAGCTCGGCCTGTTCCAGAGTCGTTTGCCAATTGATTTCCGGATAGATGCCACGAAATTTATCGCAGCCCGGAGCATGTCCTTGCGCCAGGGCTGAATCGGGCAGGCCGGTTGCCTGGTTCACCAGGTCGGCGCAGGCCTGATCGATCGCGACCGGATCGGTCGAAGCGAGAATGCCGATGTCGGGAACGATCGGCGCATCGGAGTGCCCGTAACAGTCACAGGCCGGGGAAACCTGGGTGACAAAATTGATAAAAAGCAGTTTGCCCTCCTTGCCGCTGATGGCGCCCCGCGCGTAATCGACCATTTTTTTCATGACCAGGTCGGCCTGTTCGTTCCACTGAATGTGAATCGCCTGCTGCTCGCAGACGGTGATGCAACGGCCACAGCCGACGCAGGTTTCGGCATCGATTCGCGCCTTGCCCTCAATCATTGCAATGGCGTCATGGGCGCAGGCCGAGAAGCAGTCCGCACAGGCGTTACAGTCTTTTTCGGCGACCTGCGGGGCCACGTTTGAATGCTGCTCAAGTTTGCCCTCCCGGCTCGAACAGCCCATGGCAAGATTTTTGATGGCGCCGCCGATCCCGGTCAGCTCATGCCCTTTGAAGTGTGAAAGGGTGATCATGCCATCGGCTTCAAGGATTTCAAGTCCGATGTCAACCGTATCGAGGAGCCCGCCTTCGACGGCCACCCGCCGCGACGAATGGCCGCGCAAGCCGTCACTCATGATCAATGGTGCCCCCGCGACCGCGTAGGCGAAACCGTTTTCGATCGCACAGTTCAGGGCCGAGACCGCTTCCTTGCGCTCACCGGGGTAGAGTGTGCTCGAGTCGGTCAGAAAAGGTTTGCCGCCGAGTTCCCTGACCCGGTCGACAACCTTGCGCGCAAAGGTCGGGCGGATATAGGCGTGGCCGCCTTTTTCGCCGAAGTGCAGCTTGATCGCGACAAGATCGCCCTTGCGAATCCGGTTTTCAAGGTTGCAGCAATCGATCAGTCGCAGCAGTTTTGTAAAAAGGTTTTCCCTGGTACCGGCGCGCATGTCGGCCATGAAGACCTGGCTCGTCATATTGTATCCTCCCGTAGCAGTCTGTTAATGAAGAGAGATGAACTTCAGTTAATGGCACAGCCTAGCATGAGCCGATTGCTGAATCAATTGACGCAAAAAAAATGTTCTTCACAGATGAGTGCGAATACAACACGAGATTCTTCGGCAAGCCCAGGACAAGTAAGAAAAGAAAGGAGCAAGCCGGGCGATATCGGCGACCTTGATTGGTTGGATGGCGGCACTACTGGATAGGGATATGCGCGATGGGGACACTACCCGAAGTTCAGGGAAGTGTCCCCTTTAAGTACCAGAGTACAGCAAAGTGACCCTCGCCTGAAGACCGAAGACAGGAAGAACCGCGCGGTCGCGGCCGCGCACTCCGCCATACTCTTTTATTGAGCCATAAAAGAGTATGCAGAAAACGGCTCCCTTGCAGGGGGCT
>PKUH01000019.1 GCA_002869615.1 Desulfuromonas sp.
ATCTGATCAGGCACCTTCGCGAGGCAAAAGCCTTTGACCCTTTTCAGTTTCAAGGGTTAACAACAGACCTTGATAGATTTTCATCGCGGCCAATTAAGTTCTTAGTCAAAACCAATGCATCTTTCGCCGCTGATTCACGCCGATTTCCGCTGATCATAATCAGAACAATATTTACCGTAAAGCCGCAAAGCCGCAAAGCCGAAACCAATATTAACGGAGAGGTGGAGAGCGGGAGAGGATAGGGCTGTCATGTGCTCGCCATAACTCGGGATCCAGGTTTTCTTTTGTGCGTTTCTCTCTCCGATTCAGCGGCTCTTCGTTAAAACTGCATCTAGGCTCTTCCTGGCGTTGTAATGACTTGAATCTTATCTGCGCCTATCAGCGTTCATTAGCGGCTGATACCCGCTTTTTCCTTGAGTTTGCTCAGATTCCGTCACGGTCTGTGGGACAGTCCCCATTCAGGGACAGCCCCCTCCGGTTTGCGGTTTTCATCTTTGCGACCTTTGCGCCTTTGCGGTAAGAATGCCTTTGCCTTCCTTCGTGCCCTTGGTGTCTTGGTGGCGGGGAAGGACTGAATAGTCAGATATTAATCCTGGCGATTGATATTGAACCTTAAATGAATGAACCAGTAAGCCCCCGCTACAAAGAGACAGCCGCCGATAATATTGCCGATGGTTACCGGCAGAAGGTTCCCAAAAAGAAATGCCGGCCAGGTCATGCCGACCGGATCCGCACCGATCTGTGGAGCAATGAAGATGCCGACCGGGATAAAGTACATATTGGCAACGCTGTGCTCGAAACCGCTGGTCACGAAGGCCATGATCGGGGCATAGCAGGCGAGGATCTTGCCCGGAACGTCGCGGGCGGCAACCGCCATGAAGATCGCCAGACAGACCAGCCAGTTGCATAAAATCCCCCGGATCAGCGCTTCGATAAAAGGGAGATTGCACTTGCGGGCGGCAATGTTGACCGCATGCTCGGCGATCGGCCCGGAGAGCAGGCCGGAGCGCGACATCATCCAGGCAAAGAGGATTGAAGCGACAAAGTTGCCGAGGATTACGATCGCCCAGTTGCTCGCCAGCTTTGACCAGGGGATCTCGCCCTGCAGGGCGGTTTTGGCGAGCAGGGTGTTCCCGGTGAAAAGCTCGGCACCGCAGATAATTACCAGCATCAGACCGATCGAAAAGACGCTGCCGCCGAGGAAACGGGCGATTCCGCTGCCGACATGGGCTGCGGCGTCATAGGTAACAACTGTCGCCAGCTGCGCTCCGAAAGCAATATAAAAGCCGGCCAGCAGGCTGAGGATAATGGTATGGGTCACCGGCTGGGTCAGGACCCGCTTGCCATTGACCATAATCGTTTCGGCCGCTTCGGTCGGTGCCAGGAATTTTTTGTCCATTCAGACCAGCCCGTATTCCTGAGCCAGCTTTTGCCAGGCCGGCAGGCTGCGCTCAATCACGTCATCGTCGATGCAGTATGCGATCCGGAAGAAACCGGGGGCTCCGAATCCGGCTCCCGGAACCAACAGCAGTCCAAACTCCTGGGCTTTGTTGACAAAGGCGACATCGTCGCTTATCGGAGAGTGCGGGAAGAAATAAAAACCGCCCTCCGGTTTAACCGTTTTGAAGCCAAGCCGGGTCAGGTGGTCGTAGAGCCGATCCCTCTTGTGCCGATAAACCTCGACATCGACCGATTCGTTCTGTAAACCGGCGACCAGTCTTTGCATCAACGCCGGGGCATTAACGAAACCGAGGACCCGGTTGCAGAAAACAGCACCTTCGATGAACTGCTCGACCTCTGTCATTTCAGGATTCGCCGCCAGGTAGCCGATCCGTTCCCCCGGCAGAGCCAGATCTTTCGAGTGGGAGGTGACGATGACGGCGTTCCTGATACTGGCAAAAATCGGCGGGACCGCCATGTCGTAAGAGAGTCGGGCATAGGGCTCATCCGAAATCACATAGATCTGCCGGCCGAACTCTTTCTCCTTTTGCCCGAGCAGGGCGCCGAGGGCATCGAGGGTCTCTTGCGGATAGATGACACCGGTCGGATTGTTCGGTGAGTTGATGATAATCGCCCGGGTGCTGGCATTGATCGCCGCAGCAATGTTGTCGAGATCGGGCTGAAAAGTTTCCATGTTGCAGTTGACCTCGACCGGAACACCGCCATGATTGTCGATGTAAAACTTGTACTCAACGAAAAACGGAGTCAGGATAATGACTTCCTCGCCCGGGTTGAGGATTGTTTTCAAAACGACATTCAGGGCGCCGCCGGCACCGCAGGTCATAATGATCTGCTCCTTGCCGACCGCTTTGCCGGAATCTTCCGCCAGTCGCGCCGCAACTGCGGCCCGTGTTTCATCGTAGCCGGCATTGTTCATGTAACGATGCATTCCGGGGTACGGCGAGTTGGCCAGCTCTTTGAGTCGCGTATGCAGTGCTTGCGGCGGTTCGATAGTCGGGTTGCCAAGGGTAAAGTCGAAAACGTTTTCTTCACCCAGCTCCTGTTTGAGTCGGGTACCTTCTTCAAACATTTTGCGGATCCAGGAAGCCCGTTCGATGAATGCCGCAACTTTATTCGATATGGCCATGGTTTTTATGCTCCTGATATAATAATTGAACGGCAGTTTAGCCTGCTGATCAAGGAGGGTCAAGGCGGAATGGCCTGAACCGACAGGCAGGTTTGGCCGTACCGGTTATACTCTTTACACGGAGGTCAATCGATGAACGCAATTGATTACCGGGATCGCTGCGCCGGAACAATTCTCGGAACTGCCTTCGGTGATGCGCTCGGTGCCGCTGTCGAAGGTTGGACGGCCGATGAAATCAGATCGGAGCATGGGGAGATTCGTGACTTCCTGGAAGGTCGCGGTGGGGCCGGACGCTATACCGACGATACCCAGATGATGCTCGGTATGGCCCGTTCCCTGGTCCGGATCGGCAAGATTGATGGCGCTGATTGCGCCCGAAGTTGTGCCGAACTGTTTGCTCCGGAGCGGGGTTACGGGCGAAGCGCCACCAGGATTCTCATGGCGCTGGAAACAGGGGCTGACTATCGCGAAACCGCGACGGTACTTTTCCCTGAAGGCTCTTTCGGCAACGGAGCGGCTATGCGGATCGCCCCGGTCGGCCTGCTGAGTGGCAGCAAGGAACCGAAGCTTCTGCGGCCGTGGGTGGTCGAGGCGGTCCGGGCAACGCACGTCCATGACGAGGCAATTGACGGCGCTCTGGTCGTCGCCGCCGCAGTCGGCATACTGAGCAGGATGAGGGTGTTTTCTGAAGTCAATGGACCCGGTTTCCTGTTTGAATTGTCGCCTTATTGCCGGACCATGGAGATGCGCTCACGGATGATGCTGGCGTCGCGTCTGCTCGAAGAGAAGCCGTCACGAGACGAGGTTGTCGCAAGACTCGGCAATGGCGTACGTACCCTCGAATCGGTGCCGACGGCCCTCTACACGGCAATGCGTTTCATTTCCGAACCGGAGGAGGCACTCGTAGCCGCGGTCGGATATGGCGGTGATGCCGACACGATTGCCGCAATGACCGGAGCGGTTGTTGGAGCCTGCCATGGTGCTAGCGCGTTTCCGCAGCGCTGGCATGAACAACTCGAACGCGGCGCCGATGGCTATGATGCACTGTGCGAGGTTTCCCGGCAGTTGGCCAATTTGATCAAGTAGCCCTTCCTCGTTGATTTTTCCTTGCTTTTAGGCTAAATTGCCGTTTCCAATAAGTAAGCGAAAGGATTGATTTTTATGGCAAAAAATGACCTTGATCGGTTACGCCGGAAAATTGATGAAATCGACAGCACGATACTCGGACTGCTTAATGAGCGGGCCGATGTTGTTATCGAGGTCGGTAAAATCAAGGAGGGCGCGAGTGGTGATTTTTATGTGCCGAGCCGTGAGCAGGCGATCTATCAGCGCCTGACCGATGAAAACACCGGTCCTTTTCCGAACGACGGCATCCGCCGGGTTTTTCGCGAGATCATTTCCGCTTCGCTTAACCTCGAGCAGCCGATGAAGGTTGCTTTTCTCGGTCCGCAAGCAACATTTACCCACGTTGCGGCGATGCAGCAGTTCGGTTTTTCAGCGCAACTTGTTCCGCAAAAAAGCATCAGCGCCGTTTTCGAGGATGTCGAACGGGGGCGGGCCGACTACGGTGTGGTCCCGGTCGAGAACTCAACCGAAGGCGTGGTCTCGCATACCCTTGACATGTTTATCGATTCCGATCTGAAGATCAACGCCGAAGTTCTGCTCGCAGTATCGCACGACCTGCTGTCGCGGACCGGCGACATGGGAGCGATCAAGCGGATTGTTTCACACCCGCAGGCTCTGGCGCAGTGCCGCTCCTGGCTCGAAGAAAACCTGCCGGATGTGCCGCTGGTTGATGTCAGCAGCACCGGTCTGGCTGCGCAGATGGTCGCCGATGACGATTCGACCGCAGCCATCGCCAGCGAATCGGCAGCCAATCTCTACGGACTCAAGGTCGTCAAGAAAAAGATCGAGGACAATCCGAACAATTTTACCCGGTTTCTGGTAATCGGCCGGAAAAATCCGGACCAGAGCGGCGACGATAAAACATCACTGATGTTCCGGATCAAGGATGAACCGGGGATTCTTTATCGCATGCTCGAACCATTCAGCAAGCGGAATATCAACCTTGCCAAGATCGAAAGTCGGCCGCTCAAGAAAAAAGCATGGGAATATATTTTCTTTCTCGATCTTGAAGGGCATATTGCCGATGCAATTATTTCTGATGCGGTCGAGGATCTTGGTCAGTATTGTGAATTTGTCAAGGTGCTCGGTTCATACCAGAGCGCCCGTTAGGTAAAGATAACAGCAATGAATCATCCAGAGAATTATATTGCGAAAATGTGTATCATCGGGGTCGGCCTGATCGGTGGTTCGTTCGCTCTCGCCCTGCGCGAGGCCGGTCTGGTCGGTGAGGTCATCGGTGTTGGCAGGGGTGTCGATAATCTCAGGCGGGCAGTGGAACTCGGTGTCATCGATCGCTACACAACCGATCCGGCCGAAGGGGTCCGCGATGCCGATCTGGTCTTCCTTGCGACCCCGGTTCTGGCGATGTCAGAAGTGATGGCGAAGATTTCCGGCCATCTGAAGCGTGGGAGCGTACTGACCGATGGCGGCAGCGTCAAGGGTGCGATCATTGATGCGGTTCAACCTCATCTGCCGGCAGGGGTACATTTCGTGCCGGGGCATCCGATTGCCGGAACCGAGAAGAGTGGTGCCGAAGCAGCATTCCCGACTCTCTACCGGGAGCGTCGCTGCATCCTGACTCCGACCGAGGCAACCGACGCCGGAGCACTGGCGCTGGTCAAGGCGCTCTGGCAGGCGGCCGGCAGTGAAGTCGTGGTCATGGATGTTGAAAAACATGATCGGGTTCTGGCCGCAATCAGTCATCTGCCGCACATGGTCGCCTATGCGCTCGTCGTCGCCGGCAGTTCCTACGATCGTTACGAAGAGAACATCCTTGAGTATTCAGCCGGCGGTTTCAAGGACTTTACCCGGATTGCTTCCTCCGATCCGACCATGTGGCGTGATATCGCCCTGACCAACAAGGATGCTCTGCTCGAGATGATGACCCATTTTGAACACTTCTTTGCTGAACTCAGGGAGGATATTGCCTCTTCCGAGGGTGAAAAACTGTACGAATTTTTCCTCAAATCAAAACAGAGTCGCGACGCGATTCTGTAACGGGTTAATAACTTATGCAGCATACACGAACTGTGTCGAAAAGCGCTGGTCTGCGCGGAGAAGTAACGATCCCCGGCGACAAGTCGATTTCCCATCGCGCCATCATGTTCGGCGCTCTGGCCAACGGCATCACCCGGGTCAGTGGATTCCTGCAGGGAGAGGATAATTACGCCACCCTCAAGGCCTTCCGGTCAATGGGAGTCGAGATTACGGACCATGGCGACGGTTCCCTCGAGATTGTCGGCGCCGGTCTGCACGGTCTCCGGGAGCCGGACGATGTTGTCGACTGCGGCAACTCCGGGACGACCATGCGCCTGATGTCCGGGCTGCTGGCTGGTCAGGATTTCTTTTCCGTACTGACCGGAGATCAATACCTCCGGCGACGTCCGATGCGCCGCGTAGTCGGTCCGCTGAGCGAAATGGGCGCCGTGATTGACGGACGCAATAATGGCGAACTGGCACCACTTGCTATCCGGGGAGGTGGCTTGAACGGGATTGAATACGATTCGCCGGTGGCCAGTGCCCAGGTCAAGTCGGCCCTGATTCTGGCCGGCCTGTACGCCGACGGCCAGACAACGGTGACCGAACCGCACCTCTCGCGGGATCACAGCGAACGGATGCTCCGTTGTCTTGGCGCCGATATTGAGTCTTTTGCCGGCGGTGTGCGGGTGACGCCGGGGCAAGAACTGACCGCCCGGGGAATCGATGTGCC
>PKUH01000020.1 GCA_002869615.1 Desulfuromonas sp.
CGAGCCGACATTATCGCCTTGTTCTCAATAGCACCCTTACAGCCTCTTTCAATTTGTCGTTGGATAAATTCCAGCCCGGTCATTTCGGGCATGCTTTGGTCAATCAATAAGGCATCCCCGCAGGGTGCATCATGAACACATGTCTGCTCGTCTGAATCATAGGCGGGACAATCGGTTGGATTTGGTGCATCGAATACCTCATGCCCCTTCATCTCCAGGAATATCTTAAGTAAACTCCGATAATGATCGTCGTCTTCAATCAGAAAAATCCGCATAGTCACCCTCGGTGTTAATAATGAAGTTTTGCAGCAGTTAAATAAATATAGAGCAAGCTTAATGCCAATAATAAACCTCCTGATTTGGCGGTTTTCCAGCCTGCGCGATGTGACACTGACACACTTTCCTATGGATTTGAAACCGGATGGCACACTATTCAATAGTGCGATGAGAACTTTGGCAATGCGCTCACCTCTTGAGAGAGAAAAGTCTTCCAGGAAGCTTCCGCGCCGGCCAATCTGATTGCCGGATGAGACAATATCAAACCAGACCTCGCTACCAACAAAAAAACAAAGGCCACCTTCGCATTCAAGAAGGTAGCCCCTTACAGATAAATTTTATTGCTAAACTAGTTAACAGACAGATCAGCCAGTTTCTCATCCGGGTCAACTGCAAGCTCTGCATTGTCGACAACTTTATCCAGCATTGCAAAAGTGAACGGCTTCTGGATGACTTTACAACCGATTCTTTTCACTCTGTCTTCATCAACCGCTGTCGAGTCTCCAGACATGAGGATTTTATTCCGCACCATTCCCCTGCAGCCCTGCTTTTCCATCATCTCGATGAAATCAAGGCCGTTCATGCCGGGTAAAAAATGGTCGATCAGCAACAGATGACCACAAGGATAATCTTTGTCGCAGTTGTGCCCTTGAAAAACAGCGCACGCTTGAGGTCGATCAGCTGTCAATACTTCATGACCCTGATCTTCAAGATACATTCGGAACGAATCCCGGATGCTCTCCTCGTCGTCAATAACAAAGATTCTCACTGAATAACACCCCCTGTTGTTTTATTAACCTCCCGTATCTTTTTTTATGGGTTTGAACATAACATATCCATTATGAATACTCAAATGAGGCCTGTTGGATGGGGACACGACCCGAAGCTCAGGGGAATATCCCCTGGAGACATAAAGAACCGCGCGGTCGCGGCCGCGCACTCCGCCATACTCTTTTATTAAGCCATAAAAGAGTATGCAGAAAACGGCTCCCTAGCCGGGGGCTTTTTGTGCGGTCTGGATTGTTTCTGTTCAACTTTGCTGCCGGGAAGTTTGCCTTGAGGCAAACACAATACGTCTCCGTGGCGGTTGCGGTCGGGCTGCGGTTCAGTGAACGCGCTGGCGGGAGCGACCTCAAGAGCAACGGGGGTGAGTCAAAATCATCAATGGTCTCCCAATCGGAGTCTAAACGTCGGCGGGGACACTACCCGAAGTACAGGGAATTGTCCCCTGACTTAAAGACAGAAGACAGGAGAACCGCGCGGCCGCGCTCCTGTCCCCTATGCCCCCTAAACTCCCGACCGTCTGACTCCTGATTGCCTGCCGTATGCCGGGTCAGGGCCGATCGCCGCAAACGTGGCGTTTGGCGTGTTCAACAGCTTCATCAAATGAAAGATAGATATGCGGCTCGCGGAGGATCGAAGTGATCCCGAGCCGGATCAACTTTGCCCTGATTTCTTCACTGACAACAATAAATGGAATAATCTTGTTCTCTTTGAGCTTCAGAATAATTTCGCACAGGGCAAAAAATGCTGACAGATCAATAAAGGGGACCTTGAGACAATTGAAAACGACGATCCTGGTGCCGAGCATTGCTCCAACCTGACCAACCAGCCGGGAAGTCGAACCGAAGAAAAAGGGGCCATCAATATCGACCACCCTGACCCGGAAACTTTCGTCACCATTAAGCTGATCGCGGCCTTCCGTTTCCGGCACCGGGACTTTGAGATCCGTTATCGAGGAGCTCGACTGATTGATCAAACGCACGGTCAGCAGGACCGAGGCGAGAACCACGCCGACCCCGACGGCAATTATCAAATCGACAAAGACCGTAAGAAACAGGACGGTAAACATGACCGCCAGATCATGCTTCGGCGCTTTTTTGATGATTTTTATCATCCGGTAATCAACAATATCAATTCCGACTTTGATCAGGATCGCCGCCAGAACGGCCATCGGAACAATCGCCGCATATTTCCCGAGGCCGAGAAGCACCGCCAGCAAGATCAATGCATGCAGTACACCTGACAGTCGTGTTGAGCCTCCGGACTTGACATTGACCACCGTCCGCATGGTTGCCCCGGCTCCCGGGATACCACCGACAAAAGAGGTCAGGGCATTACCAATGCCCTGGCCGATCAGTTCGCGGTTCGAATTGTGCTCGGTTTTCGTCAGGGAATCGGCGACCAGCGAAGTGAGCAGGGTGTCAATCGCCCCCAGGACGGCAAGACTCATGGCCGCCGAAACGATCAGGGTGAGCTGGCTGCGGGAGAATGTCGGCAATACGATATCCGGCAGGCCGCTCGGAATCGTGCCGATGGTGGGCAACTGCAAGCCGGCAATCTGCGCAAAAAGGGTCACAACAACCAGGGCCAGAAGCGGCGTCGGTATAATCCGCGCTATCTGTTTCGGAGTGCAGAAAACAATCAGCAATGCAACCAGGCTTGCATACAGGGCGTCCAGCTCGATTCCGGCTCCAATATTGACCAGATCGGTAACGGCATCAATCGGCGATTTCACCCCTTCGATTCCGAATAAAGGGTTTATCTGCAACAGGATAATGATAATTCCGATGCCGCTCATGAATCCCGAGATAACCGGATACGGAACAAACTTGACAAATTTGCCGACCCTGAGCAAACCGAGCGCCACCTGGAAAAGACCGGTCAGCAATACAGCCGCCATCAAAATCTTGATATCTCCCTTGAACAGAACAAGGCTGGAAGCAGCAACGATCGTCATCGGCCCGGTCGGTCCGGAAATCTGGACTTTGGTTCCACCGGCCAGAGAAGCGACGAAACCGAGAACAATTGCACCATAGAGACCGGCCTGAGCCCCCGCTCCACTCGCTACCCCGAAAGCAAGGGCAAGCGGCAGAGCAATGATGCTCGCGGTCACTCCACCAAAAATATCACCGACGATTTTTTTGTAGGTCATGCTTCGCATTTATTTATCCGATCGAAAAAACGGCCCGGTCCGGAAGTCGGAACCGTAAAGAATCCAATGCAGGCGGTGGCGCTGCCCCTGTTATCAATAAATAAACGGACCTTCAGTGGGCACGCCCCATATCTTGCTTCACTTTTCTTAACGAATTAAAGATTGCCTCCCGACACTCGGTCTGTTCAACAGCATTACGAAAACCGGGATCTTTCAGGGCATATCCGAGCATCGAGAGCAGATGCAGGTGGGCCCTTAATGTTGGACTTATGACACAAAACAGAGCCCGGACCGGCAGACCGTCGAGGGCATGAAAATCAACCGGATTTTCAAGAAAAGCCAATGTGACCGTCGGTTGGGTTGTGTGTAACAGTACCGGGTTGCGCGGATGAGGGATGGCGATCCCGTCGCCAACACCGGTCGAAGCCAATTCTTCTCTGGCGATCAAGACTTTGAGAAGATAGTCCTTGTCGACACCATCCATGAGCCGCAGGTTATTGACAAGTCCCTCGAGAGCCCTGTTTCTCGTATCACCATCAAGCCGATAGATGATCCCCCCGGCTTCGAGCGACCCGGTCAGGGTCGGAAGGGGCATGGCCGCAGCTTCCGGTTCGGCAAAGGCAACGGGCGAAACCCCCATTCTCCGCGAGGTCGCCCATTCAATGAGCTCTGATTGATTAAACCGGTATTGTCCATTCACCCGATATGCCGGAACCAGATCCTGCTTGATCCACCGGTATATGGTTTTTTCCGTAACACTCAGTATATGAGCCGCTTCCCTGACCGAGAGATTCATCAATCTTCCTGTCTATCTATTAATAAAAGTTACATTTGTAGACATTATGTGAAATATGTGGACATTGTCAACCAATATAAGAAATAACGGTCAGCACGGAAGATCCGAACTCTCGACCTTCTGATTCGCTGCCTCAGCGCACCAACATCTTTGCATCTGAACAGAAATACATCCGCAATTTCGAGACAGCCTTTGCCTGCATTACGAAAACCACGGATGTGTTCAGTTGTATTTCCGGCAGATACTGGTCCGAACCATTTACGATCAAAATTAATTGCGGTCGGCAAAAAAAAGGTTCTTCGCAGATTGGAGTGAATACAACGCTAGACTCCTCCTTCAGCTGGCTCAGGACAGGCAAGAAAATGAAGGAGCACGCCGGGCGGTACCGGCGAACCGGAATCATGTTTTCATGGTGCGATTGAAAAAGTATGGCGGTATTGGGGTGCGCACCATTTATTCCCGATAAAACGCGATAAACCCAAAAAATAGGGAAGCCGGTCTCACCTCGCTCTTCTCGAGCCTTGTCAAACTGTCAGGCATGTGACAGAATTATAGTTAGAGAAACTTTAATTTTCCTCCGCTAAAAGCGGCGGGGATATGATCTCAATCTGCCACCGGAGTCGTTGGCATTGCAAAATGAATGCGGGGGCTTTATGGAAAACTCAGCCGATGGATGCAGGCTCTCGTTGAAATCTGTTTCCATCTTCGCAGGGTTCATCCTTCTCGGATTGGCCGGCAATCACTTCAACCTGCCGATCGGATTCAATGTCCACTTTATCTTCGGCAGTATTTTCTGCATTCTCATTCTCAGTATCTGCGGATTAAGATGGGGCTTGATCGCTGCGGTTTTAACATCGTCCTACACCTTTATTCTCTGGAACCACCCTTACGCAATTATCATTTTTACAGCAGAGATTCTCTGGATCGGAATCTGGTTCCGCCGGGGACGATCGAATATCATTCTTCTCGACAGTTTTTACTGGCTATGCCTCGGGATCCCGCTGGTCGCACTCTTTTACTCCGGAGTCATGCATCTCGATTTCCAGATCACCAAAGTCATTGCCCTGAAGCAGACGGTCAACGGCATATTCAATGCGCTCATTGCCAGCATCATCCTCTCTCTGGCCCCCCTCGGTAAATTAACTAATCGAAATAACCGGGTCCGGGTCGGGATTTCGCATATCCTTTTCCAGGTCAGCGTGTTCGCTCTGATGCTCCCTTCTCTTGGTCTGATCATGTACGGCAATTATAACGAGAGACAAAGAGAAGAGCTCAAAATAGCCGAAACCCTGCAATTGAAAGCAACGGAAAAAACCGAAAGTCTGAATCGATGGGTCAGCGAGCACATGAATGCCGCCAGGGTCATCTCGGAGCTCGGCAAGACATACCCTCTGCGCCCCTCGGAAAAGCTGCAGCAAGAGCTGGCCCGAATCCATGAACTGTTCCCCGAATTTCACAATGTATTTATTGGAGATCCTTCCGGACGGACGATTGCATTTCACCCACCAGTCAATGAACGCGGCGAATCGACCCTTGGCATAACCTTCCGGGACCGGAACTGGTTTAAGAAACTTACCGAGACGAGAAAGCCGGTTATATCCGAAGTGTTCGCCGGCCGCGGGGGAGTATTTGAGCCGATCATTTCGATCAGTGTCCCGCTTTTGCGTGACGACAACATCTACTGTTTCGGGCTCGGCGCGGCAAATCTCAATCACCTGAAAAAACTGATCATTCCTGATAATCCGGATGAGGGTAATATTATCTACCTGACAGACGAAAACGATAAAATCATTTTCAGCAATTCAGATCAATTATTGCCGCTCGAAAAGATTTCGCCAGCAGATAACCAGACCATCGTTTCGACAGGTGTGCAGGGTGTTTCGATCAGGATTCCGGGCAAGCAGAAACATATCAGCGCTATGCAGATCTGGCGGGGTGCGTTCTTTATAACTGAGAAAAAAGTCGAGGGGACCGGATGGACTTTCCACTATGAATACCCGATCGAGCCACTGCAGAGCTATCTTTATGAAACCGCTATCAACAACCTGAGTATCGTCGCCGGCCTCTTTATCGTGGCCATGACATTAGCAGCCTTTATCGGCTCCGGGATCGGTAAAACACACAAAAAACTTGTCACTATCTCGGATGATCTTCCGGACAAGATCGCCCGTGGAGAGGCGCTTTCCTGGCCAAAATCAAGCATTCGGGAAATTTCATTTCTTATCGACAATTTTGAATTGGTTTCAACGGCTCTCAGCAAAAGGCTCCAGGAAATCCAGAACGCCAAGGAGACACTTGAGGAAACCGTGGCTAAAAGGACAGAGGAGCTGTTCCGGGCCAATCAGAACCTGGGAAGCATTCTGGCAAGCTCCCCGATTGCAATTTCCTGGGCATCTGGTCAAGGTGAAATCGAATATATAAACGATAAATTCATCGACCTTTTCGGTTATACCCTGCAGGAGATCCCGACCTTGAAGGACTGGTCTCGCAAAGCATACCCGGACAAAGAATACCGGGATGAGGTCGCCAGAAACTGGGCAGAAGCTGTTAAGCGGGCAAAACGTGAAGAGCGTGACCTGCAGGATTTCGAGGCTAACATAACCAGCCGGGACGGCCTGGTACGCGCAACCAGCATCGCCGCGACCTGGGTCGACCACAGAATCCTTGTTTTTTTCACCGACATCACCGAACGGAAAGAACTTGAAGCGAAGACACTGCAGATGGCCCGACTGGCCGCCCTCGGTGAGATGGCGTCAGGGGTCGCACATGAAATCAACAATCCGATAGCAGGCGTTATCGGCTGCGCAGAGCTTTTGCAGACCAAATTGGAGAAAAAGGAACACAGGGAAATCGTCAGACGCATTTTGTCTGAGGGTGACCGGATTGCGCGGATAGTCAAATCACTATTGGCCACGGCACGTCCCGGCAGCCATAATCGGGATTTATTTTCGCTGGCTGACTGTTTCGAAAATGTCCGCACCCTTTCACAGGAAAAAATGGTCAAGGAAGGGATTATTCTGACACAGAATATCCCGGATGATCTGCCGCAGATTCAAGGCGAGCAGCAGCATATAGAACAGATCCT
Source organism: Desulfuromonas sp. (assembly GCA_002869615.1). Lineage (NCBI taxonomy): Bacteria > Pseudomonadati > Thermodesulfobacteriota > Desulfuromonadia > Desulfuromonadales > Desulfuromonadaceae > Desulfuromonas > Desulfuromonas sp. Next base: position 7,093 of record PKUH01000020.1, read on the forward strand.
CCTCAATATGATCAGTAATGCATCTCATGCCCTGCATGCACGGTTCCCCGAAGCGCACCCAGACAAACAGTTGCATATCGGCGCCGGTTTCTGCGATGAAGAGAAGCAGTCAATCTGTCTCGAAATTCGCGATCAGGGATCGGGAATCCCGAAAAACAGTATCGGCAAAATATTCGATCCGTTTTTCACTACTAAATCGGCCAAAGAAGGGACCGGCCTGGGGCTGGTCGTCTGCTATGAAATTATAAAAAAAATGGGCGGCGACATCCGGGTCGAAAGCGAGGTAGACAGCCATACGACTTTCACCATTGAGTTCCCTCTCAAATCTCCCGACTAAAGATTAGAAAGAGCCATCCTCACCACGGATGACTCTTTTTTGATTTTAGAAAAACAGTGAATTGGACGGGTTCAAGCCTTTATATTTAACAACCAGTTATTGAGGAAATCAAAACTCATCGGCTTTTGCACAACAGTGCAACCCAGCTTTTCCGCAACATCCATATCAATAGCCATGGCATCTCCCGACATCAAGATCATATTTTTCGTGATACCCTTGCAACCACGCTCCTTTAAAACCTGGATAAATTCAAGTCCATTCATATCCGGCATGTTGTAATCGATCAGCAGCACGTCGGTGCATGACAAAGCATTTGTACAGTCGCCGCCCTGATAGACGTGGCAATGAAATGGCGCCGATTCAACAATAACTTCATGGCCTAAATCTTCGAGATACCATTGCAGAGAATCCCGGATGCTTTTTTCATCATCGATAACAAGTATTTTCAATCGCCTCTATCTCCTTATCCTGACACTTCCGTCAACATGAACTCCATGCGTGAAGAATCAGACCTGTTTATTATCCAGCGGAAGCAAAACCCTGACCCGCGTAAATAATCCTTCTTCACTATCGATCAGCAAACGACCATGGTGCTTGTTGATAATGTCACTGACAATCGATAAGCCGAGGCCTGTCCCTTCTCTTCCCGGTTTTGTTGTAAAAAAAGCTTCTTGTGATTTTTTTATAACAGCAGCGGACATCCCCTCACCATTATCATAGACTTCAATGAAAAACTCGGGCGGATTGCTCTGCTCTATTCGATCAATCGTTATTTCTATCTTGCTATCTTTAACCTGGGTCGCCTTGTTTTTTAAAGCATCGCAGGCGTTATCAACCAGATTAATCACAACCTGCTGAATGCTCTGGGGTTGGATGTAGACATTCGGGAAACTTCCATCAACATTAAATTCTATGGAAATACCCTTATTCGCTATCTTCGGCCGGATTAGCGTAAGTGCCGCCTCGACAACATCCCTAATACTGGTTTTGATCATTTCAACCCGGCTGTCCTTGGCATAGGAAAGAAGATCTCGAGTGATTTTGGCTATACGATCACTTTCAGTCATTATCCCTTGCGACAACTTAAAATTGCGCTCGACATTCTGCGGGTTGAGCTGGATGAGATTGGCATAACCAAGAATCCCCTGAATGGGGTTGTTGATCTCGTGGGCAACGCCTGCGGCGACGGTACCCAAAGCAGCCAGTTGAGCTGCCCTCGAATGCTCCTCCATTAATTTTTTACGTCGGGTAATATTATGAACGATCGAAAAGAGAAGAGTCTTCTCCATAATTTCAATCGGAGTCGTATGCACTTCTACATGCCTGATTTCCCCTGAAGCAAGTCGATGTTTGAATTCAAAGCAGTTTTGCTCTCCATGCAGAGCTCGTGTCCGGGCTTTTGCAATCTCATCGGGGGGGGAATCATTCAATTTCTCGATCCCCATTGATTTTAAACTGCCAGGATCATAACCATAGAATTTAACAGCCGCATCGTTTGCATCGATAATTTGCCCATTTTCCGGATCAACCAGCAACATCACCGCATCATGGTTACGAAACAGGCTGTGAAACATCTCTTCGCTCTTGCGACTGAGTTCTTCTGCTTTTTTCTGTTCAGTAACATCCTTGGTCAGCATGACAATACCGCCGATATCGCCAGTTGCATTATGCCAGGGGTGAAGTTCCCATTGAATCCATTGGACAGAGCCGTCAATCCGTTCGAAACGATCTCCTTCAGAACTTAATTTTTGTCCTGATAGAGTCTTGCGGTGAGCTTCTTTCCAGGCTTCCGGAATCTCGGGAAAGACCTCATAATGTGATTTACCAATAATGTCCCGGTCGGCAAGATTGTAATCTTCAAACCATTTTTGACTGACATTGATGTACTGCATATCATTATCAAACATCGCCATCGTCGCCGGGCTATTTTCAAAAAACAGTTTGAGATCAGCTTCGTTTTTCTCGAGAACCGAATACGATTCCTCCAGCTCTGTTTCCATCTTTCTATGATTGATAAAGACAAAACCAAAGGTCAGCAAGATCTGGGTAAAAATGACAACGATAAATGTCAGGGCATGTTCCGCACCGGCGTTCATAAAATCGGACATCCCCCACGGCTCGACGATTGTAATGATAACTCGAGCAAGGCTCCAAAAGGCGATACTGTAAAGGATCGCCAGGAAATAAATATTGCCAGGAGGATCATGCAAGCGGTGCAGGATCAAAAAGGATTTAATGCAGAAGTAGAAAAATATTAGACAGATAACGATAATACGTGCTTCGATATTCTGTGTTGCGTAGGTAAAAAACAGGAACAACAGAACAAATAAAACGATCAGCGCAAGATCCGGCCAGGAAGCAGTTGTCACGTCAAAAAACCGTTCCAGCCCTTTGGTCAGGAAATAGTAGAAAAGAACAATAAAAAGATTCGCCAGTATAATTGTCAATAAATCAGGAGCATAGCCGCGGAAGCAAAGCAGGACACCACCCAGACTGTTAAGAATCGAACCGTAAACCCAGAATAAAAATCCCGGATAAGTTTTGTGCCTTGAATAA
>PKUH01000021.1 GCA_002869615.1 Desulfuromonas sp.
GACGGACCACGATCCGGCTGAGAGAATCGAATGCTTTAACAAGGCTGCGGCGATGTTTGAAACCCTCTACCTCGGCCTGCGCACAGACCGGGGAGTTGATGACAAAATGTTCTCCAGCCGGTTCGGCTGTACAGTCAACGAAGCTTACCCCGAAGCAGTCGAACATTGCGGTGCCAGGATTGAGCGGAATGAGGGTTTCTGGCGACTCGATATCGAAGGCTGGCTGCTATTCAATACCCTTCTCGCCCGTTTCGATTAAACACCACAAAAACTCCGGATAATACCTCGTAAAGCCTTGACAAAGCAGGGGGCCATTGCTATGTTGAAACCGTTAGCACTCGAACGCATTGAGTGCTAACAAGGGCTGGCCGGTCGGACCGGCTTCAGTTTTTACAGGGATTTGCATGATATGAGCAACGAACTGAATGATCGCGGACGGGCGATTCTCGAAGCAATCGTTGATGACTACATTGTCTCCGGGGAACCGGTCGGATCACGCGCGGTCACCAAAAGACATAATATGGATATTTCGCCGGCGACGGTACGCAATGTCATGTCCGATCTCGAGGATATGGGTTTTCTCATATCACCTCATACCTCGGCCGGCCGGGTGCCGACCGACAAGGGCTACCAGTATTATGTCGACACCCTGCTGCAGATTCGCGACTTGAGCGAACTGGAAAAACAGACGATCGACAGTCATTATCATGGCAAAAAGGGGACGGTCGAAAGTTTATTGCAGGAGACCGGAAAGGCCCTCTCCTCGCTCTCGAATTACGCCGGTGTGGTCATGGTGCCGCGTTTCACCTCGACGGTTTTCCGGCATATCGAGTTTGTCCGGCTCTCGGACGGCAAGGCGCTGGTTGTTTTTGTCTCCCAGACCGGCATGGTTCAGAATAAACTGATCGATCTCGACAAGGAAATCAGCCAGCGCGATCTGGAAAAGATGACCAACTATCTGAACCGTAAGCTTTCCGGCATGACGATTCAGGAAGTGAAGAAGGTGATCGCCGAGGAGATGAAGCAGGAGAAGGCGCTTTACGACAAGCTGATGAAAAAGGCGCTGGAGCTTTCCGGGGCGGCCCTGGCTGAAGATATCGAGGGACAGCTTTTTATTGAGGGGGCATCGAGTTTTCTCGAGCTTCCGGATTTTGCCGAGGTCGGCAAGATGAAGAGACTGTTTCAGGCGTTTGAACAAAAAAACCATCTGATAGAACTGCTCGACAAGAGTCAGGAGGCCAGCGGCGTCCAGATTTTTATCGGCAGCGCCAACAGCTACAATCAGATCGAAGGCTGCAGCCTGGTAACGTCGAGCTACCAGAACGTTCACGGAACCATTGGCACGCTCGGTGTGATCGGGCCGAACCGGATGTCGTATTCCAAGGTCATACCGATCGTTGACTACACGGCCAGGCTGGTGAGTCGACTGCTCGAAACCGGCCTGGGTAAGGAGAAATAAAAAGGTGGGAAAAAAGAAAAAAGAGGAGAATGTTGTGGCCGAAGAAGAGAGCTGGAAATCTCCGGAAGAAGTTCCGGAAGATGCGGAAGAGAACGGGGCGGTGACAGAGTCATCTGAAGCTGATGCCGCGAGTGATGACGCAGTTGATTACCAGAGCGAAGCGCTCCACAACAAGGATCTTTATCTGCGGGCCCTGGCGGATCTCGAAAATTATCGTAAGCGGGCGCAGCGGGAAAAAGAAGATGCGATCCGTTATGCCAACAGCAATCTTCTGCGGGAGATGATCCCGGTGATTGATAACCTTGAACGGGCGGTTGAACACGCCAACGACGGCGATGATCAGGATCAGGGCCTGCTTGAAGGGGTTCAGATGACGCTTGAGCAGTTCCGTAAGGTTCTCGAAGGCTTTGGCGTCAAGATCATTGAGTCGCTCGGTCAGCCGTTCAATCCGGAATTTCATCAGGCAATGGGCGAGATGGTCACCAGCGAACATCCGCCGCACGCGGTTGCCCAGGAGATGCAGAAGGCCTATACCCTGAATGGACGCCTGCTCCGACCGGCACTGGTCATGATTGCGAAAGCACCGGAAGCAGAGACCGAAGAGCTCGGTGAGGGCGCAGATGATAATGAACCGGATTCAACTCAGGAAAACGAATAAGCGAGAAGCTTACAGAATAAACAGACCTTAAAGGAGGATGACTCATGGGTAAAGTAATCGGAATAGACCTCGGGACCACGAATTCGTGTGTCGCGGTTATGGAAGGTGGCGAACCGGAAGTCATCGCCAATGCTGAAGGAGCCCGGACGACCCCGTCGATGGTCGCCTTTGCCGAGAGCGGTGAGCGCCTGGTTGGTCAGCAGGCCAAACGCCAGGCGGTGACCAATCCGGAAAACACGCTGTTTGCGATCAAGCGTCTGATCGGCCGTAAATTTGATTCGGAAGCGGTCAAGAAGGATATCGAGATCAGCCCGTTCAAGATTATTGAAGCGGACAACGGTGATGCCTGGGTTGAAGCCCGCGGCAAGAAATACAGTGCTCCGGAAATTTCGGCGATGATTCTGCAGAAGATGAAGCAGACCGCTGAGGACTATCTTGGCGAAGAGGTTACCGACGCAGTTGTTACCGTGCCGGCCTACTTCAACGATTCGCAGCGCCAGGCGACCAAGGATGCCGGCAAGATTTCCGGCCTCAATGTCCTGCGGATTATCAACGAGCCGACGGCGGCATCGCTCGCCTATGGTCTCGATAAGAAGGAGGATGAAAAAATCGCGGTTTTCGACCTCGGTGGTGGTACCTTCGATGTCTCGATTCTTGAACTCGGTGACGGCGTATTTGAAGTCAAGGCAACCAACGGCGATACTTTCCTCGGCGGCGAGGATTTTGACCAGCGGATCATCGATTACGTTGCCGATGAATTCAAGAAAGAACAGGGAATAGATCTGCGGGGCGACAAGATGGCCCTGCAGCGCCTCAAAGAGGGTTCCGAAAAAGCAAAATGTGAGCTCTCCTCTTCCGTGGAGACCGATATCAACCTGCCGTTTATTACGGCTGACGCCTCAGGCCCGAAGCATCTCAACATCAAACTGACCCGGTCGAAGCTTGAGAGCATTTGCGAAGACCTTATTAAAAAGCTGGTTGAGCCGTGCAAGATGGCACTCAAGGATGCCGGCTTGTCGGCTTCGGATATTGATGAAATCATCCTGGTCGGTGGCATGACCCGGATGCCGGCGGTCCAGGCCAAGGTTCAGGAAATTTTCGGCAAAGCGCCGAACAAAGGGGTCAACCCGGACGAGGTTGTCGCCATTGGTGCTGCGATTCAGGGTGGTGTTCTCAAGGGCGAGGTCAAGGATGTCCTGTTGCTCGACGTTACCCCACTCTCCCTCGGCATCGAGACCCTCGGTGGCGTCATGACCAAACTGATCGAGAAAAACAGCACAATACCGTGTAAAAAGAGCCAGGTCTTTTCGACCGCTGCTGACAACCAGCCGGCCGTATCGGTTCATGTCCTGCAGGGTGAGCGCGAGATGTCGAGCGACAACAAAACGATCGGTCGATTTGAACTGGTCGGTATTCCGCCGGCACCCCGGGGCGTTCCCCAGATCGAGGTCACCTTCGATATCGACGCCAACGGTATTCTCAATGTTTCGGCCAAGGACCTCGGAACCGGCAAGGAACAGTCGATCCGCATTACCGCCTCTTCCGGTCTGAGCGAAGAGGAGATCGACAAGATGGTCAAGGAAGCCGAGGCTCACTCCTCCGAAGATCAGAAGAAACGTGAGCTGATCGAGGTTCGCAACCAGGCTGACGGCATCATCTACACAACCGAGAAGTCTCTCAAGGAGAATCCGGAAGCGGTTGATGCCGAGACCAAGAAGAAGATCGAAGACGCTGTTGCCGAATTGAAAACCGCCATGGAAGGCGATGACAAGGATGCTATAAACAGCAAAATGGAAGCCCTGGCCCAGTCGGCCCACAAGCTCGCCGAAGCGATGTATGCCAAGGCCGAAACCGAAGGCGGTACCGGTGCCGATGAGGCAGCCGGTGGAAGTGATGAAAACGTTGTTGACGCCGAATTCGAAGAAGTCGACGATGACAAGGATGAAGACAAGAATGAAGACAAGAAGTAGAACCTGTCAGTGCTGGAAGCAGCAACAGATTATGGAAGCCGGGCTTGCCCGGCTTCCTTTTAGCTGTAATACAAGGGAACCGTTTTGAGTAAACGCGATTACTACGACATACTCGGGGTCAATCGAAACGCCAGTGAGACCGAGATAAAAAAAGCCTACCGCAAGTTGGCAATCCAGTACCACCCCGACAAGAACCCGGGAGACAAGGCGGCCGAGGATAAGTTCAAGGAACTCTCCGAAGCTTACGCGATTCTCTCCGATCCGCAACAGCGGGCGACCTACGACCAGTTTGGCCATGCCGGTCTTGAAGGCGGTGGCTTTTCGTCCGGCGGCTTTAATTTTGGCGGAGCTCCTTTCGAGGATATTTTCGGTGACATTTTCGGTGATATTTTCGGTAGCAGTCAGGGTCGGCGCGGGCGCGGCCGGCGCGGTGATGATCTGCGCTATAATCTGTCGATTTCGTTTGAGGAAGCGGCCTTCGGGCTGGAGACCAAGATCCAGATTCCGCGCCACCATACCTGTGAAAAATGCGCCGGTAGCGGTGCTGCCGAAGGGACCGAGCCGAGAACCTGTGACACCTGCGGTGGTGCCGGACAGGTCCGTTTCCAGCAAGGCTTCTTTTCCCTGACCCGCCCCTGTCCGGACTGTTCCGGTGAAGGGAAGATTATCGACAAGCCGTGCAAGGAGTGCAAGGGCAGCGGTCGGACCCGGGTCAAGAAATCGATTTACCTGAAGATTCCGGCCGGGGTAGAAACCGGGACCCGCCTGAAGATGAATGGTGAGGGCGAGGTCGGAGAAAAAGGGGGGCTCCCGGGCGATCTGTATGTTGTGATTTCGGTTGACGAGCATCCGATTTTTCAACGCGAAGGGCAGGATGTGATCTGCGAGGTTCCAATCAGCTACACCCAGGCGGCTCTCGGTTGCGAACTGCAGGTGCCGACGCTCGACGGCAAAGTCAAGATGAAGGTACCGCACGGCACCCAGTCCGGTAAAGTTCTGAAGCTCTCCGGCAAGGGGATTCCCTCGTTGCAGGGTTATGGGCGCGGTGACCAGCTGGTTGTCATCCGGGTTGAAACACCGACCAAGCTGACCGCCCGCCAGAAGGAACTGCTCGAGGAGTTTGCCCGTGAAGGGGGCGAAGACGTTAATCCCCTGGGTAAAAGTTTTTTCGACAAGGTTAAGGAAATTTTTGACTGATTTATGATATGCTGTGCCTCTCTCTGGGAAGAATGATGCGCAACCTGTCCGTAAATACTTTGATTCTCCTGCTGCTTCTGGTTCTGCCGTCCGGAACAGTACGTGCCGAAGACCGGGATCTGTTTGGTGCTGAACCGCCGGTGGCCATCGATCTTCTGTCGGAAGGACTGGAGCTTTACCGGGCCGGGCAATATGAGGCGGCCCTGCCGATGCTTCAGTCGACGCTCGATGTCGAATCTGATCCGACCCGGCTCTACCAGGCCCACCTGGCGCTTGCCCGAATCTATCTCCACAAGAAAAAATTTGATGCGGCCCTCTCGGAAGTTGCGGCGATCCCGGTAGCAATGCGGGATGATGAGGCGCGCTATCTCGAAGGCCGCGCCCTGCTCGCGATCCATCTGACCGCGGAAGGGGTTGTCGCCCTGCAGGGGGTGCGTCCGGAGAAAATCGCTCCGGTTGACCGGGTGAACCGTCTGCGCGCTCTGGCCGAGGGGAATGCCGGTCTCGGGCAGTATCAACAGGCCCTCTGGTTTGCCCACCAGGCGATGCGAGGAGCTGCATCGGCCGACATCTCTGCCCTTTACGATTTTTCCCAACAGCTGGTCGATAAGAGAATCAATGGCGAACTGCTTCCGGAAATCGCTTTCATGTTTGCCGATTCACCGGTCGGTGCCGCCGCCCGGCTCCGGCTCGTCGAAAACGCGCTTGCGGATGGCGACCAGCAGCAGGCCCGGACCCAGGTCGCTCAGCTTAATATCGGATTGATTCCGGCCTCACACCGCAGCGAGGCGATTAAGCTCTATACCCGGTTGACCGGCGAGAGTTGGCTCCAGCGTGCGGTTGGCGTTGTTTTGCCCCTTTCCGGGCGTTTTTCGGCTTTTGGTAATCTGGTCAGACGGGGGATGGACCTGGCTCTGGAGATGCAGGACAACGACGAGAGCGGGGTCCGCTTCCTTTACCGTGACAGCGAAGCTGACCCGGTGGCCAGCCGCGAGGTCGTTCGCAAGTTGTCGGTCAGTGATAAAGCGCTGGCGATTGCCGGACCGATTACCGGTTCGGCTTCGGAAGCCGCTGCCGAACAGGCCCAGACCGAAAAGATTCCACTGCTCACCCTGTCGCAGAGGAGCGGCCTGCCGGAGATCGGCCCGTATGTCTTCCGCAACTCCCTGACCAGCCGATTGCAGACCCAGGAACTGGCCCGCTACGCAGTCGAGGAACTCGGAATGAGTTCATTCGGCGTACTCTACCCGGACAACCGGCTCGGCCGGGAAATGGCCCGGCTTTTTTCCGAAGAGGTCAAAAAAAGAAACGGTCTGGTCACCGATATCGAGAGTTATGGCGATGAAGATACCGATTTTGGTCGGCCGATCAAGCTTCTCAAGGGCGATGATCCGGGCTTTAACGAAGAGGAGATGAGCGAACAGGAGATCCTTGAAGATCTTTTCATTCCCGATTTCCCGCCGGTCAGCTTTGATGCCCTGTTTATTCCCGATTATGCTGATCGGATCGGCATGATCGCACCGCAGCTTGCCTATTACGGAATTGAAGATCTGCCGCTGCTCGGCATCAATGGCTGGAATTCACCTGACCTGATCCGCCTGGCCGGGCCTTTTGTCGAGGGCGCTGTTTTTGTCGACGGCTTTTTTGCCTACAGCAAATATCCGTTCGTTGAGGAGTTTGTTAATCGCTATTTTGCCAGGTACGGAGAAGAGCCGACGATTCTCGAGGCCCAGGGTTTCGATGTTGCCAATATTTTCATGACCCTGTTGAACCGTGACGATGTTCGCACCCGCGAAGACTTCCGTCTCGCCCTGAGCCAGTTGGCGAATTATCCCGGGGTGACCGGAGCAACGACCTTCAACCTGGTCGGCGATGCCGAAAAGGTCCTGTTCCTGCTAAAGGTTGAAAATGGCAACATCAGGCAGATAAACGGTCCCGACCACCTTGAGAACGAAATCCCGATCGAGGAAGGTGATGCGCTTTCTGTCGAATAGTCGATTAGCTTCCGCATCAATCCCCCTGTTCCTACTGTTGCTCACGGCATTGGCCTGCAGTCCGCTGTCTGGCGGGCCAGAAACGCCCGGAAGCTCTGCCGTTACAACCGGGGTGACCGGATCTGTACTGAAAAAGGACGGAACCGCCGCCGTCGGAGCCTATGTCTACGCCTACCGTTCGGCCAAAAATGGTTTGCGTGGCCCGGCTGATTTCGCGGCCCGGGTCGATTCCGCCGGCAACTATTTCCTCGATCTTGTCGAAGGCGATTACCATCTGGTCGCCCGCCTGCGCAAAAAAGGTGCTGACTCCGGACCGCCCCGACCGGGTGATGCCTGGGCCCTGTTTGCCAAAAACCCCCTGACAATCGGAGCCGCAAAGGTCGAACAAGTCAATTTCCTGTTGCAGGGCGGTGCCCTGCCGCGCCAGGCACGAAAAGGGAGTCTGACCAGCGGTGATACCGGTTTTACCGGGCTTCTGGTTGACCAGAACCGGGAGCCCCAATCGGGAGCACTGGCGCTTGCTTACCGGACAGCCGAATTCCACCGGATGCCGGATTGGACATCGATGCCGGCTGGTCCCGGCGGTCGTTTCACTCTCTTTGTGCCGAATGGCGGAGTCTACTGCCTGGCGGCCCGGATGAGTAGCCGTGGTCAGCCCCGGGCCGGTGAACCGTATGGGCGTCTCGGCCCGGGTGAAGAGAGTTGTCGGGAGATCTCGGACGGGGAAATGCTTGAAGTCGGCGAGATCGTTCTGCAGCCTTACCGCTGAATCAACAGAATGATTTCGGGTAACGAGGTTCAAAGGAGACGAACCATGCGCTTCCATTTTATATTACTCATTGTTATTCTTCTTTTCCTGTCGGGATGTCAGACCATGGAAGGTCTCGGCAAGGATATGAAAAAAGCCGGAGAGTGGGTCGAAGACAAGGCGGGAAAATAATAACCGTGACAGCAGGGAGGACAGGTTGAACGAGGAAAGTCTGCTGACAGCATTTGACAACCACAACGGACCGGGAGTCATCGCGAGCTCTGACGGCAAGGGCGAGGTCAACGCCGCGGTATTCGGTTCGGTTCGCCGACTCGATGATCAGCACGTCGCGATGGCTCTTGGCGAGGGTCGAACCCTGGATAATCTCAAGGTCAACGGCCGGGCCGTCTACCTCTTTTACCGCGAAGGGAAAACCGTACTCGAATGGCAGGGCGCCCGCCTCTATCTCGATGTCGTCCGTTTTGAAGATGAAGGAGGCCTGTTTGCGAGTCTGGTTGCCGAGGCCGAGCAGCAGGCCGGTAAAATGGCGGCCCGGATGCTCCGATGTGCTGTCGTCTTCCGAATCGATTCGGTGCGCCCGCTGATCGACTTCGGAGCCTGACGAGATCTCTGGTCTGTTTACAAGGATAACCTGGCAAGGTACAATCGGGGTCCGACTGAAGGTGCCTGATCCATTTTTTCAAAATAGGCAGAAATGACCATACTAAGATGAAGATACTCCTCGTAAACCCACCCAACAGCGGCCGATCGATTCCGGAAGAAAACTACGGCATTACCTCAGTCAAGCAGATCTTTCGCGGTGAGCCGTTGGCCCTCGAGGTCCTGGCCGGCAACCTGCCGGAGCACGATCTTGAAATTCTTGATCTCAAGGTTGAGCCGGGCCGTCTCGGCGAAGTGATGACTTCGTTCTCTCCGGATCTGGTCGGCTTCACCGCTATGACCTGTGAAGCGCAGGCCGTGCTCAAGCTGGCGGCCGAGGTGCGCCAGACGAGCCAGGCGGCTATCGTTGTCGGTGGTGTTCACGCTTCGGCTGACCCCGATTTTTTCAACCGGGAGGAGATCGACTGGATCGTTGTCGGCATCGGCAAGCAGAGCTTCCGGGAACTGGTAGATGGGCTTGCAAAAGGGGACGCAGAGTTCACTGTTCCGGGCATTGCCAGAGTCACTCCGGATGGCCCCCTGCAGTACCAGCCGCGCACTTACAGCAGCAAGGATATGGTCGAAGATGTAGCGCCCCGCTACGACCTGGTTGAGCGCTACCGTTCCGACTACTACCTGGAGAGTCTCGGCATAGAACTCGGTTTCGTCAACTCGGCCGCCGGCTGTCCATACGACTGTTCGTTCTGTTGTATCTCACCAATAACCGGCGGCACGTATCTGACCGTTTCTGCCGATACGGTGATTCGCGATATTAAAACGCTACCGACCCCGGTGGTCCGGCTGGTCGATGCCAACACCTTTGGCAACCCGAAACACGCGCTGGCGCTGGCCGATGCCATTGAAGCGGCCGGCATCCGCAAGCAGTTTCTCGCCGATGTCAGGTCCGACTCGGTGGTGCGGTATCCGGAGATGATGGAGCGCTGGAAGCGGATTGGTCTGCGCGCCGTTGTCATTGGATTCGAAGAGATCGACGATAACGCCCTCGGCGCAATGAACAAGGAAAACAGCGCCCTGATCAATCAGCAGGCGATCGAAATCCTGCACCGGATCGGCATCACAATTGTTGGTGACTTTATTATCTCGCCCGACTATACTGAGGCGCAGTTTGACCGGCTCGGTGCTTTTGTCCGGACACAAAAAATCGAGCTGCCGATGTATACGATCCTGACGCCTTTGCCGGGAACCCGGCTTTACCAGGAGATGAAGGATCGTATCAGAATTCATGATCTTGACTACTACACCCTCACTAATGCTGTTCTGCCGACCAGGCTCGATGAAAAGATCTTTTATCAGCGCTACGCAGATTTATTGGTCGAGGGCCATAAAACAGCGAAGGTTTGATATCGAGCATGTCTGTTTTTATTACTGATCTGGCTTATTTTCTGCCGAACGATCCGGTCTCCAACGAGCAGATGGAGAGCATTCTCGGGATGGTCAACGAGCTACCCTCCCGCACCCGCCGGATTATCCTGCGCAACAACGGAATCAAGTCGCGATATTATGCGATTGACCCGGAAACCGGTGCAGCAACCCACACCAATGCCCAGTTGGCGGCCGAAGCTGTCCGTCGGCTCAAGCCACATAGCGGTTTTACGGTCGAAGAGATCGAGTGTCTCTGTTGCGGTACTTCGATGCCGGACCAGATGATGCCCGGACACGCGCCGATGGTGCATGGTGAAATTGGTGGCTCACCCCTGGAGGTGGTCAGCACCTCGGGAGTCTGCCTCTCGGGGATTACTGCACTCAAGTATGCCTGGATGAATGTTGCGACCGGACAGAGCCGCAATGCCGTCGCGACCGGCTCCGAGCTGGCATCGATTTCGATGAAGGCGCGGCAGATGAAGACGATCAGCGCCGAAAAAATCGCCGCCCTCGACAGCGATCCTGCGCTTTCTTTCGAGGAGGATTTCCTGCGCTGGATGCTCTCCGATGGGGCTGGCGCCGCCTACCTGAGCAAGGAGCGCCCGGACGATGACCGCCCTGTCCTGCAGATCGACTGGATCGATATTTATTCGTTTGCCCATGAGTTCGAAGCCTGCATGTATATGGGCGCCAACAAGCTGGAAGACGGGACGCTCAAGAGCTGGCGGCAGTACGAACCGCTTGAAGCCATCCGCAACGGTGTCTTCAACGTCAAGCAGGATGTCAAGCTCCTCAACGCCGAAATCATTCCGACTGCGGCCCGGCGGACCATGCCGCTGATCATGGAAAATCGGAACCTCAGGCCGGAGCAGATTGACTGGTTCCTGCCGCATTACTCGTCCAACTATTTCCGCAAGCCGTTGAAAGAAGGGCTCGATCAGATCGGCATGAATATCCCGGAGGAGAAGTGGTTTACCAACCTGGTCAAAAAAGGTAATACCGGTTCTGCTTCGTTCTACATCATTCTCGAAGAGATGTTCAAGACGGGCCGCTTGAAGAGAGGCGAAAAAATTCTCTGCTTTATTCCGGAGAGTGGACGCTTCTCGATCGGATATGTGCAGATGACGGTTGTCTAGATTGCCGCGATATGAATATTTAAAAAGGGGTCTGAATTGAATCAGACCCCTTTTTTATGGTTCTTCGCAGATGAGAGTGAATACAATGTTAGAGTTCTCCTTCAGCAGGCTCAGGAGAGGCAAGAAAAGTCAGGACGGTCGTTCGATACCGGCGGTCTTGATTGGTCGAATGGGGGCATTTCCCGAAGTTCAGGGAGGTGTCCCCTGAAGTGTCGGATTGCAGAAAAGAGTTTCCTAAAGACAAGGAAACCGCGCGGTCGCGGCCGCGCACTCCGCCATACTCTTTTATTAAGCCATAAAAGAGTATGCAGAAAACGGCTCCCTTGCAGGGGGCTTTTTTGTTCGGTCTGAATTTTTTCTGTTCAATATGCTGCCAGGGAGTTCGCCTTGAGGCGAACGCGGTTCGTCGCTGTGGCGGTTGCGATCGGGCTACGCATTATTGATGCAGGGTAAAAGGGGCGACCTCAAGAGCTCCGGGGGTGAGTCAAAATCATAATTGGATTCCTCCTTCGGCTACTTCGGCGAGCTCAGTACAAGATAACTCGGGACAGGCAAGAAAAGTCAGGAGCAGGCCGGGCGATACCGGCGAACTGGAATGATGATTTCATGGTGAGATTGGAAAAGTCTGGCGGTCTTTGGGTGCGCACAATTTATTCCCGATAAAACGCGATGAACCTTTTTTTGTTGTCGCCCTGACCCGGTTCGGCGCTTCTTGTCCGTGCTCCTGCCGCAACTGTCGAGGCCTTTACAGCGCGGGTCAATGGTCAGTCCAAGGACTACAGATGACCGTCCGCTCAGGCCGGACGGTTCTCTCGTATGTAGTTTGCCAGCGCGGTCAGGGATTGCAGGACTTCGCGACTGGTATTTTCGTTAGCAATTCGGACGCCGTAGGTTTTTTGCACGGCGACGACGATTTCGACGGCGTCGAGAGAATCGAGGCCGAACGGTGAATCGGGGCCGATCAGCGGCCGGTCATGGGGGATTTCATCCGGCTCGGCGTCGTCAACATTGCAGAAATCGATGATCAGGTCGATCAGTTCTCGTTCGAGGTTATCACTCATCGTTCAACTCCAGGCTAATCAGTTGCCGCGCCGGCGGTGTCGAAATACCGTCGAGGCGATCAAGATGCAGACCAGGAAAAATCCGCCGAGTGCTGCGACCCGGGGGAATACGCTGGTCAGGTTACCATTACGCACAAAAATATCAAGAAAGGCATCGAGGCCCCAACCAAGCGGCGAGACGATGCTGAGATTCTGCATGACCTTCGGCATGACATATACCGGGACCATAACGCCACCGAGTGCGGCAGCGATCACGACCGAGACGGCACCAAAGGTTGATGCCTGATCGTAGCTCCGGGCCAGGGTCCCGACCAGGATGCCGTAACCGCAGGCGGCCAGGGCCGCCGCCAGGGCGACCGCCATCAGGGCAAAGGGGGCGGAACCGAGTTCTAGAACCGGGGTGCCGAAGCGGGGCAGGATATAGAGGCCGACCGCCAGCATCAGGCCGAACTGGACCATGCAGATCAGAAGATAGGCGATCACCTTGCCGAGCAATAGCGAGCTGTTGGCAACCGGCATGGTCATCAACCGGGCCAGGGTTCCTTCCTGGCGCTCCCGGATCAGGGTTCCGGCGAGCGGGATAACGATGAAGAACATCCCGAACAGCGTCCAGGCCGGGACATTTTGCTGAACCGAGGTCGGCAGGGTTGAATATTTACCCGGGTAAGCCGATTCTTCCTGCAACTCGATCAGGGAACTGGTTGCCCAGCCGCTCGACAGTTGCGGCAGTTCGACTGCAATACCGCCGCCATAGGCCGCCATCTCACGATCGATACTCTCCTGTAGTTTGATCGGTAGCAGACGGCTGAGCGCTTCGCCCTTGCGTGCGATTTCCAGGCCGAGCAGGCCGCGGTAGAGCGCATTGGTCACCGCCGTCCGGTAGACGCCGCGAACCGTCGGATCGAAATAAAGGGTCAGCTGCTGCGGTGAGGCGTCACTGCGTTCATCGTCGAGCGCCGCCTGTATAGCTGCATTGGTGGCGGTGCCGAGCTGCCTGCTGAAATCTTTCGGGACAACGATCGCAAACTGGTAATCACCGGAAAAGACGGTCTCGCTGGCCAGTTCGGCATCGATGGCGCGGCCGGAAAACTGCTCAACCAGTTCGAGGGCGCCGGTCGTTTCGAGTTGTGCCTTAAGCTCGGCGCCGAGTTTTCCCTGGTCAAGGTTGACAAAAAGAGCCCTGGTCGCCGACTCGCCGGTTGCCCGGAAGAGATTGTCCTGGATCAGCGAGAGAACCAGGACCAGCAGCATCGGCATGACGAACAGGACCAGTAGCCCGGCCCGGTCCCGGCTCAGCAATAACAATTCTTTTTTGATGTTGGCCAGAAGAATCATGGTTTTCTCAGTCGCGGAGCTCGCGGCCGGTCAGTTGAAGAAACAGTTCTTCGAGGTTATCGGCTTCGGCCGACCCGGCGATAAGCGCGTCCGGTTTCCCGGCGGCCAGCGCCCGGCCATGGTCGATGATCACAATGTCATGACAGATCTGTTCGACCTCTTCCATATAGTGCGTGGTATAGAGCAGGGTCATGCCGGCCCGGTTCAGTTCGAGCAACCGGTCGAGAATCAGGTTGCGCGACTGGGCGTCGATACCGACCGTCGGTTCGTCAAGAAAAAGCAGCTCCGGCTCATGCAGAACCCCGACCGCCAGGTTGGTGCGGCGTTTCATACCTCCGGAAAATTCGCTCACCCGCTTGTTGGCGACAGCAGCGAGGCCGACCAGGTCAAGACATTCGTCGACCCTCTGTTCAATCCGGTTGCCTGGAATACGCAGGATCCGGGCAAAGTAGCGGAGGTTCTCCCGGGCGGTCAGGGCCGGATAGAGGGCGATATCCTGGGGAACAACGCCGATCCGGCGTCGGATCTGGTCAGCCCGGCTGGTGACGTCATGGCCAAGAACAAGTGCCTGGCCCGATGTCGGCTGCAGAAGGGTACAGAGAATCGAGATCGTCGTCGTCTTGCCGGCTCCATTCGGGCCGAGCAGGCCGAAAATTGATCCCCGGGGAATTTCGAGGTTCAGATGGTCGATCGCCGGATGATCCGACCCGGGGTAGACCTTGACCAGATCGTGCGTCGAAAGAATATTGTCGGAAGAGGCTTCTGTCAACGGTGGTCCTTTCCGGTCATTTCGATATTGCCGTTTGCAGATCAAGAAAAAGCGCCTCTTCCCGGGCTGCGCATTGCTGAAGCAGTTCAGCCAGGTTGTCAAACGAGTCCTGGATCGTCGCCCGGCCGCGGCATACCCGTGAGGCGATCAGGGCAAAGTCGCGCCAGAGATCGCCGACTTCGGTACAGCTCCGTGAGAGTTCTTCAAGCCTTGAATTTTCGAGAATCCCGGCTGCTTCCTGCAGGAAGGCGGCGTAGATAAAGCGGAAACCGCCGCCGCCGGTTCCGATCTCTTCCTGCATCCGGATAATGTGGCCGAGATGAAGAATCGTTTTCTTTTCGCCGAGCTTGTTCGGCCATTTACGCAGCTGGCGCGAGAGCAAGCGGATGCCGCGGACCCCGGCCAACGGCACCGGCGTTTTCAGCATCACCCGGCAGACTTCACGGATGCCGGCATCGACGGCTGTCGGCAGGTCGAAGCTCTCCGGCATCCTGTCGATGTAGTAGATTTTCCCCTTCGGGGCGAGGGCCCCCTTGGCAAAGCGGGCCTTGCGCAGATCAGGTGCCGGACAACGGACCGTCTCCTCGAAGATCGGATCACTGATCAGGTATTCATTACCTTCCTTGCCGATGACGACGAGGTTGTGACCGTTAAAATGGAAACGGTAGGCCGGCGGGAAAAATGGCAGCCAGAAGACTCCGGTCTGGGCACCGACCGGGGTGCCGGCGGCAAGCAGCCGGTCAAGTTCTCGCTCGGCTGCAGCCGGACTGCGGAAGGTCTGCTTCTTCACTTCGATGCCGAGGCGCCTGGTCGCTTTTCTGAAAATCGACCCCGGACCGGTCCGGAAGGTCGTCAGCGGCAGGAAATTGAGTTTGACGAACGGGACGTAGCCGAAGAACAGGCCGCCGCCGATACCGAACGCCATCGCCTCGGAACAGGGGAACCCGTGGTGGTTCAGAAGATTGGCGGTAACCCCGCTCTCGCAATGAGCAAACTGGCGATGTTGAAAATCGATCATCATCCCGATATTCCTCCCGGGGGATTGAGCTCGTCGAGTGACAGATCGGGCGCCTCCGGGATCTGCTGCAGGGTCTCGACCGAGATGCCGAACAGCTCGGCATAAGGAGTCAGGTCATCCGGGCCAAGCCTGGTGAAAACAGCCGGTTTGAGATGGCGCTTGACCCGCCAGCGGGCGATGCCGGAGTAACGGGCGAGCAGGGCCGGGTCCATCTGGTTCTTGACCATGTGGTAAGCGAGGGGGCTTTTTGCTCCCGATCTGATTTCTTCAAGCACGTCGTTGAGCTGGTCAATAATCTCTTCCCAGGCCTGACGCAGGGCGATGTTCTTCGCTTCCCAACCGACACTCGATTCGAGGGTATAGTGGCCCTGTTCGTCGACAGCGTAGTTGATTTCCCGGCAGCCGGCGTTGAGCCCGCCCTGTTGCGGTACGTCTTTTTTCTTCATCGTCTAGAACATGTAACCGAGCATCAGAAAAGCTGAATTGACACCACGGTTATCCCTGTAGAGGTTGCCGTTTGATAAATGATGCAGCCGTAGAGCGATCGTCCAGTTCTGCTCATGGCCCCGGCGGAACTCGACTCCAACCCCGGCCTGGGGATTGAAATTGAAATGCAGGCCTTGCCCCTCGACCCGGAAACCGGTGTAGATCAGGCCGACGCCGGCCTCGATATAGGGCGTCCAGTGCCGCTGCACAGGCTCAGAAAAATAGTAAAGGGCCAGCATATTCACTGCGGCCAGGCCCTTGTCCCGGCCATCGGTCGTGATTCCGGCATTCGCTTCAAACTTCAGGTAGAGCTGCGCCGGCGCGTCGTGCCAGAAGATCCGATCGTAATCGACCAGCATCTGACCCTGCAGGATGACCATGCCGAAGCGTTCGGGATCGTAGGCACGGCCGACCAGCAGACCGACTCCGTAGCGGTTCGGCCGGTATTCTTCTGCATCTCCGATCGTGGCGGTTTCGGCCCGGACCGAAACCGGAAGCAGGCCGATGATAAGGCCGAGCCAGATGATGCAGATCAGTGCGGAGCGCATCCGACCCTCACGCCGACAGGCGGATCAGACCGTAATCTCCTCCCGGTCCGAACTTGAGGCAGGAGATACCATCCTCTCCGGCGTCATCACCCGAAGCAGCCGGCGCGGCAAAGTGGCGGCCCTCTTTCAGGGAGAGGGCTGCGACCGCCAGGTCGAAACCGGCGGCGGCCGGGAAGCTGCCGTAAAGTGGGGTATAGGATGCCGCCGGTTTTCCTGCCAGGGTTTCGGCGTACCATTGGCCGCAGGCGCGGTGACCGTCGGCGCCGGCGATAATAAAGTCATTTTCGGGCAATGCGAGCGGCGCGGCGCAGTGGTTGCCAAGAGTGACCGTGTCGATATATCCGTAATCCGTCTGCTGCTCGTCGCCGCTCAGTACGAAAAAGGCAGCCCCTTCACCGACCATGGCGCTCTGCCGGTCAAAGTCGAACTGTGCCATCGGACCCTTCTCACCGTCGCCGAAAAAACTCTTGCGGCAATAGCGCAGAACATCGCAGTATTCATCGGTCGCGCCGAACAGAACCTGGTCAACCCGGCCCTCGGCCAGCCACTGCCGGGCTGTCAGCAGGGCCGAAGGGACCGACATTTCGAACTGGGTGACGGTCAGGCTCGGCGCCGTCGCCTTGAACTGCATCGAAACATGAGCGGCCGCGGCGTTGTGGACCGAGTTGGAAAAATGGGTCGGCGAACTGCACGAATAGCCGAAATCGAGGTATGAATCGAGAAAATCGAAGGTTGTCTTCAGGGCACCGTAACCGGTCGCGATGACTACGCCCATGCGCGAACGTTCGGCCTCGAGCAGATCGGCCTCCTTAAGAGCGAGGCTGGCACTGAGAAGGGTCATTTTCGAATAGTGGTCGATGCGGCGCAGGGCCCGTTTCGGGATAAATTCATCGAGTCCGTCGATCGCGGCGCGGTAGCAGGGGAAACGGTCGATCTTGCCGTTGCGCTCGACCGCAGCACTCTGCGGTTCTACCTGCCCGGCCTGCAGGGCCTGGTGCAGCGCTTCGCTGCCCTGACCGAAGCCGCCGGAGATCCCGATACTCTGAATCGCCATCCGCATATCAATCATCCCCCTTGCCGAGAATCAGAACCGCATTGTTGCCGCCGAAGGCGAGCGATTCCGACAGCGCGAAGTCGCCATCGATCTGCATTCTTTCGGTGACCGGTGTACCACTGACCTCCGGGTCGGCATCGCTAAAGCCGATATTCGCCGGCAGCTCGCCGCGGCGCAGGGATGCGACACTGAAGACCGCCTCGATGCCGCCGGCAGCGCCGAGGGTATGGCCGGTATAGCCCTTGGTCGAGAGAAACGGGACGCCGGGGAGCATCGCCGCGAGAACGCCGCTTTCCACCTTGTCATTATCCGGCGTGCCGGTGCCGTGGGCATTGACAAATGCGATCTGCTCCGGGGCGATACCGGCGGTGGCAAAAGCCTCGTTCATCGCCTGCTTGAGGCCGGCGCCATCCGGTCGGGGTGCGGTCAGGTGATAGGCATCACAGGCCGAACCGTATCCGACAACGGTGCCGCGGGCCTTCCTGTCGCCACCGACGGCAGCGCTCTCAAGGATCATGATGCCGGCCCCTTCGCCGAGATTGAGCCCCTTGCGGTTGATATCGAACGGTTTGCACGGCGCCGTATCGGTGATCATCAGCGAGCTGAAGCCGGCATAGGTGACCCGCGAGAGCTCGTCGGCGCCGCCGGCGATAACGATGTCGCAGGCGCCGGCCCGCAGCCACGCGGCGCCGATGCCGATCGCATCGGTGCCGGATGAGCAGGCGTTGACCACGGTCTGGGTCGGCCCGTCGAGCTTGAGCTGGCGGGCGATGACCGCCGCCGGGTTGCTCCGCAGGAAGCGTTCGATGATGTCCATTTCCGGGTCGTCGCCATCCTTGTAGGCGCGATAGAAGTCGTCGCAGTTGAGGGCGCAGCCGACGGTCGTGCCGATACAGACCCCGACCTTCTTGCCGCGCAGCGACGCTGCGTCCCAGCCGGCGTCGGTCAGCGCCTCGAGAGCGGCGGCGAGAGCGAGCTGGCTGGTCCGGGCATAAACCTTCTCCTGGTCGTCGAGCGGCAACTTGAATTCATCGCGCAGCTCGAGCACCGGGTAGCTCGCCGGGTGATCGGTCGAAAAGCGGAATGGCGGCTGCGGGTTGCGTTCGCCGCGCAGCATGCTCTCCATGCATTCGGAGAGATTCATGCCGGCGCCGCAGAGGCAGCCGAGTCCGGTGATGGCAATGCGCCGGTTCATGGTTTACGATTTTTCCTCGATGAATGCGGCGAGGGTGTTGATCGACTGCAGAGCCGGTCTTCCTTCATCCATATCCTTGATCTCAACACCGAAATGCTTCTGCACGACGACCACCAGTTCGACCGCGTCGAGCGAGTCGAGACCGAGTCCGTCACCGAACAGCGGTTCGTCGTCACCAATTTCATCCGGGGTGACATCCTCAAGGTTCAAGTCTTCAATCAGCACCTGCTTCAGTTTTTCCTTGATGTCCATCTTTACTCCTGTTTGTCTTGCCGTATTGATTGCGGCGTCGCCGCCCACATATTGTGAAAGTTGTAAAACTGGTACGGGTAATTCCGGCTGAAGGCTTCAAGGGCCTCAGCAAATTCGCTGGCATACGGTGCGAAGGTCTCGGCTTCACGACCCGGATGATCCGGTACCCGGATGATCCGGGCAATTTCGACCTCGTAGCTGTCCGGCCCGCTCTTGCGGGTAAAGAAGATGATGACCGGGGCGCCGGTCGCCGAAGCGAGCTTGAAGGCGCTGAACGGAAGCGTTGCCCTGGCCCCGAGAAAATCAACCGAACAACTGCTTTTGTCGCTGCCGAGCAGACGATCGCCCATGACGCTGACGACATGTCCCTGCTTGAGGACTCCGAGCATCTCGAGAGTGCCGCCGAGATAACCGGTCGGGTCGATGACCCGGTAAGGAGGTTCGATCCCGGCATGTTCAAAATAATGCCGGTCGATGTCGCCATCTTCCTGTCGCATCAGCATGTGCACCGGCCGTTCGAGAAACTCGAGAACCGACATCGCAACCTGCCAGCAGCCGACGTGGGCCGTCATCAGGATCATGCCCCGGTTTTCATCCCGGATTTTCAGTAGCTCTTCGCGTCCGGCCAGGCTGACCTTGAATGATTTCGGGCCGAGGATGCCGACCACGGCCCGATCAATCAGGACCTTGCCGAAGTTGAGAATCATCCGGTAGCTGTGCCAGAGTCGTTGCCCGCCGGTTGCCCCGGGGAATCTCCGGCTCAAATAGTGGCTCGCTCGTTGCCGGGCCAGACGGCTGAACAGCACGTAGTAACCAACTACGAAATATAACACAAAATAGGCCGCACGACGGCCGCCAATTTTTATCACCAGATAAAAAAACTGGTGCTGCCAGTTCCTGCCGATGCTGCGGCTGCTCCACCGGTTATTCTGTTCAGGCTGTTTCGACATCTTTCCTCTGAACGAGTTGGGCCAGCAGAAGGGTTACAAGACCGACCAGCAGGGCAAGAACCGGGGCCAGCACCAGGGAACCGAGCAGCCATTCATAAACCCGTTCAAGGGCCTGATAGCCGAGGGTCTCCAGAGAGAGTTCGGTCAGCCAATGCCCGTGCCGCATGAAATAGCCGAGCTCGATGCAGAGTGCCGGCACGATCGGCGGCATGCAGAGCTGGCTGCTGCTGACCGCCGCCACCTTGTTCAGGCGGAAAAAGCCGCAGACCATGAGGATGATCACGGTGTGGCAAAAAATAAGCGGCAGGGCACCGAGCAGGACACCGACCCCGGCAGCGACGGCGAGGCGTTGCGGGGTGCTGTTCTCCTGCAGCAGCTGCCGGATCGAACGCAGCGGGTGGATGACCGAAACGGTCCTCGGCTGTCCCTTGTCCGTCTGCTCGATAATTTTCCGGTGCGGCCACGGGATAATCGAACGGCCGGTCAGGTGGGTATTGAGCAGGGTCAGGCGCCAGTTGTCGAGGAACCGGCGGAAATGTGAGATCCGTTGATCAGCCGGCGGGTAATAGACTGAAATATCGAGGTCACGCAGTTCCAGCCCGGCCCAGGCCGAACGGACCAGCACCTCGACTTCAAAGTTGTAGCGGCAGCACCAGAATTTCAGGTGTTCGAAGATCATCAGCGGGTAGGCACGAAAGCCGCTCTGACTGTCCTTGAGCTGGCAGCCGGTCTGGACGCGGAGCCAGAAGTTGGAAAATTTCCGGCCAAAACGGGATGATCCGGGAATCGAGGCCTGGTCGAAGTCGCGATGACCGACGATCAGCGCCTGCGGATGTTGCTCGATAGCGGCCAGGAAACGAGGGAGGTCGGCCGCGGCGTGCTGGCCATCGGCGTCGATCGTGATCATGTGGCTGCAGCCCTGCTCAAGCCCCCATTTTGCAGCGGTCTGTAGAGCCGCCCCTTTGCCGAGATTGCGCGGGTGCCGGATCAGGTCAACCGGCAGGCCGGTGAGGGCCGCGGTGACGTCGTCACTGCTGCCGTCATCGACAACCAGGACCCGGTCATGTTGTGCAAGCACACCCTCGACCACGCCCCGCAGGGTTGCCGCATGGTTATAAACCGGCACCGCGACAAATATGTCAGTTCGCTCAACGGCCATAACGCTTGTTACTCACTGCGAAGCGGAGGAATTGGCCGGCATTGGCAATGAACCGGCGCCAGCTGTCGGGCGATTTCCAGAGCATACTCAGATAGCCGAGCAGCACCCGGTTCCGCTTGAAATGGTTTTTGTAGAATTCGATAAACAGTTTCTCAAGCTGTTGTTCCTCCATGCCGTGCGGCACGAACTGGAAATGCATGCAGTCCATCTTCGGCCAGTCTTCATCGAAAGCTCCGAGTTCGTGAATGTTCTCGTAGATCGGCGAGCCGGGAAACGGGGTGAACTTGGCGAGATTGAAGTCATCGATCGGCAGGGAGTAGACGTAATCCATACTCCGCCGGATCGACTCTTCGGATTCACCCGGCAGCCCCATCATCAGCAGACCCTTGGTCCGGATGCCGCACGATTTGATGGTGCGGATGGTAGTGGCGAGCAGATCGAGGTTGGCGTTCTGTCGATGTTGGGCCAGTAGTGCCTCGTCACCGCTCTCGATGCCGAGGCTGACCATCCAGCAGCCGGCTTTCTTCATCAGCTGCAGCAGCTCGTGGTCGACATGTTCGGCCCGCACCGCGCAGTTGTAGGTCATGCCGAGCGGCTGGTCGATCATCAGTCGGCAGAACTGCTCGACCCGCTGGCGCTGGAAGGTGAACTGATCGTCATAAAAGTTGATATGGCGGATTCCGAAGCGTTGCTTCAGGTACTTGAGATGCTCGTAAAGGTACTCCGCCGAATTGAAACGGAAGCTCCGCTGAAAGACGCTGCGGTCACAGTAGCTGCAGCTGTAGGGGCAGCCGCGGCTCGAGATGCAGCTGCTGTTCGGCGCCTTCGGGTAGTTGAAGATCGGCAGCTTGTAGGCATCGGGGTAGCCTTCAAGTTTTTCATAGGCCGGGAACGGCAGTTCGTCGAGGACCAGAGCGTCGTTGCGGTAGCCGTTGTTGACGATTGCTCCGTCGGTGTCGCGCCAGACGACGCCGCCAATGTCGCGCGGCGGCTCACCGGCGAGCTGCGCCAGCTCGATCATCGTCTGTTCCCCTTCGCCGATAACGGCGTAGTCGATGACCGGGGAGAATTCGAGGACCTTCTCCTGGAGCGCCGAGACGTGGGCGCCGCCGAAGGCGGTCCTGATCTCCGGCAGCTCCATCTTGGCAAGCTCGGCCAGGCGGACCGAATCGTGAAAGCTCGCCGTCGTACAGCTGAAACCGATCAGGGCCGGTTTGTGCTCACGCAACAGTTCGAGCAGACGGCTGTCGGCATCGGGATGGGCATAACAGTCGAGGATGCTGCTGTTCAGCCCCGCCTTGTCGAGGCAGGCGGCGATACTCGCCAGTCCGAGCGGCGGCATAATGTTCGCCTTGCGCGAGATGTCGTTGGCGGCGGCATCGACCTGGTAGCCGAGGGGGTGAACCAGCAGAATATTTTGAGCGTTTAAAGTTGCCATGTTTTGATTATGCGGAGCCTTCTTTTGGAAAGCGGACCAAACTGTTCCACATCAGCCCGCGTAAGCCGAAGTTCTTCATCACCTCAAGCCGTATGGTCCCTTCCGACGGCGGGAAAATCCGGTTCTTCTGTCCGTGGAATCGGGTCTTGATCGTCGCCTCCATCTTCTCGCGATCGATCTTCGGCGAAAAATAGTAGACCGGCTTGAGCAGCGAGGTTTCGGCTGTGATCACGCCATCGTCGATTGCCCGTTGGTGCAGCGGCGAGTCGGGGTGGATGCGGATGCCGGAGAAGCCAAAGACGACCGATGCCCCGAGCCTGTCCATGTTGTCGAGCCCTTCGGCCAGGGTGTCGTCATCCTCTTCCGGGCCACCGAATATGACGAAGTGGGCGGCCGCCATTCTTTCGGCAAGGCAGGCCTCGTTGATCGCCAGAACCTCGGCAAAGGTCAGCTTCTTGTCAAGCCCGGCCAGGGTCCGGTCGCAGCCGGCGTCGGGACCGAGCTCAAGGGCGTAAAGACCGGCCCGCTTCATCAGCTGCAGCTCGTCGCGGCCAAACCCCTGTGGCCGGAAATAGGCCGACCATTCAATTCCGATATCGTTGCGGATCATTGCTTCGCAGAGTTTGAGGTATTCGCCCTGCGGGTCGTTGAAGACCGAATCGGTGAAGAAGATGCGCTCGACGCCGTGTTTCTCCTTGAGGGATTTAAGCTCCCTGATCACCAGCTCCGGATCGCGGCGGCGAAAGCTGTTCCCTTCGAGGTGCGGGTACGAGCAGTAGGTGCAGCGGTACGGACAGCCGCGCTTGGTCTGGAGGTTGAGCATGCCGCTCTGTTCCAGGTAGAACGGCGCCAGCTCCGGGTCGAACAGCGGCGTGCTGAAGGCGTTGCCGTCGAGCGGTGCCGCCCGTTCGATCACCTGCGGAACCTGCTCGCCCCGGGCCAGTTTTTCGACCAGCTGCGGCAGAGCGACTTCCCCTTCACCGATAATCGCGTGGTCGACTTCGAGGTAGCTTGCGATCTCCTCCGGCATAATGGTCAAAGCCGGACCGCCGACAACGATCGGAGCCGGGCAGAATTCCCGGATCGCGGCAACCAGGGTTTTGACCCGGGCCAGATACCAGGCGTCCTCGCCGGAGAACGAGTCGACGTTATCGATATTGCGCAGCGAGATCGAGATCAGATCGGGCATAAATGTGGTGATCCGGGATCGGAGTTTTTCAATATCATCGCCGTTGACCAGGCAGTCGTATTGTTCGACCTCGTGCCCGGCCGCCTTGACCGCACCGGAAACGACCGCCATACCGAGCGGATAGACCGGGTAGGGATCGACGGTAACATTGCTGGAGATGAAAAAAACGCGACTCATGCGGTTTCCTTTTTGAACTGGCGCCGTTTGCGCGGCTCGTAGCGGCGGTAGGTACCGTCCTCGATTTCCCGGCGGATCACCTGCTCGAACAGTTTGCCCATCTTCAGGGCGTGGCCGCTGTCGGCGTTGAAGGTGTCCCAGGCATAGTAATACAGCTCCTGCAATTTCTCCGGGGTCATCTGTTTCGGCTGGAAGACGACCTTGTCGGCGGTGTACCTGGACCAGTCATTCGACAGAATCCGTCCTTCCTGTTCAAGCTTGCGCCGGATTGGTGAGTGCGGGAACGGCGTCATAATCGTGAATTCGGCGACGTCGAGTTCGATCTCGATCAGAAAGTCGACGAGCCGCTTGATATCGTCTTCGCTCTGGTCGTCGGTGCCGAGAATGATCGTGCCTTCGATGCCGATCCCGTGATCCTTGAGCCGCTTGACCCGGTTGCGGATGACGTCGGAGGTGTCGAAGACTGCCTGGTAGACGTACCAGGCGCCGGCATCGGCCGCCAGCTTGAGGACCTCGTCGTCATCGAGGATCGGATGCGAGACCCACTTCTTCTTCAGCGGCGCCATCGCCTTGAACAGGTCGATCAGCCACTGCTTGTCCTGGGCCAGCGAGTTGTCGACGATGAACATCCGGTTATTGCGGATCGCCTCCATCTCGGCGATTACCTTGTCGATCGGCCGCGGCCGGAAGGCCTTGCCGCCGAGGAAGCCGGTGCAGCAGGGGAAGCAATCGAACTTGCAGCCGCGCGAGGCGTGGACGAGGTCGAGCATCTGGACGCCGCGGTAGTTGTAAAGATCGCGCTCGAGGATTTCACGTTTGGCGGTGCCGACCAGGTTGATATCGGGGTGTTTCTGCATGTAGTCGTAGACCGGTTTGAGCTCGCCCCGCTTGAAATCGTCAACGACCTCCTGGAAACGGCCTTCGACTTCGCCGAGGAAGACCGAATCGGCGTGCTGCTGAACCTCCTCGGCGTGCAGCATCGTCGAGATACCGCCGAAGATCACGGTTTTGCCCCGTTCACGGAACTCGTGGGCGATCTCGAAGGCGCGCGGCAGCTGCGAGGTCAGCATGGTCGAAATGGCGACCAGGTCGCAGTCGGCGTCAAAATCGATGGTCTGCAGGTTCTCATCGGTAAAGTTGATCGTCACCTCTTCCGGCATGGCGGCCGCGAAAACAACCGGCCCGTGTGGCGGCAGGTGGAATTCGGTTTGCCGATCAAGCTTGGGCCAGCGGGGGTATATCAGTTCCATGTTCATTGCAGCAACTCCTTGTTTTATTAATGAGGCGATGGCATCAGTTCTTTATTTCGAGGCAGATAGCGATCAGCTCCTTGAGGCTTTCAATCGCCTTGCCGTTGAATGTCAATTCGGCGCCGGAGAGTTCGAGAGTGCCGTACGGTGAGACACCGGGCCGGCCCCTTTTTTCGAGCAGCAGGAAGAGGCTCCCCGGCTGGTCGTCCACCGCGGCGAGCTCCGGCGGCGGCGCCAGGTCGGAAATGCCGGCGACAATCCCGTCCTGATCGGTCCAGGCAAGCTCCTCCAGCCCCAGCCGGATCGCGGCCAGGTAGCTGACGTCGCGCCGGTTGATGATCAGGCTGTTGCCGGTCAGACCGAAGCGGAGAGCCGCTTCACCGAGAAAACAGTTTGGCAGGGTGTAGGCAAAAATATTCGGACTCGCCAGTTTGCCCTGCTCCGGAATCATCGTTTCAAGGTAATCAAGATCGGTTATCAGGCAGCCGTAGCGGCTTGCCGCAATAATGCCGATCGCTCGTTTATTCGTCCACTCTTCGGCGCCACCGTCGCGCAGGCAGAAGGTTGCGGCGGCCAGGCCGATCCGTGAGAAATTATCGAGGCGGCCGAAGCGTCGGTCGATGCAGGAAAAAACCTGCTTGCGTGTCGGGATCGGCAGTTCGCCGTCAATCAGCGGCTGAACGAATGCGGTTCGACCGGCTCCGAGGCCGGCCGGGGTGACCCAGCCGATTCCGTTGATCAATGCCTTCATCATAACACCCCCTGCAGAACGAGCGCACCGTTGATGCCGCCGAAGCCGGAATTGGTGCTGAGCAGGTACTGGCCGGAGATCTCCCGGCCGGAGGAGCTGACCTGCCCCTGCCCTGCCTCTTCCGGTGTCGTGCAGCCGACCGTTCCGGGGATCTGCTGCTGCGCCAGAGAGTATCCGGCGATGATCGCCTCGATCGCCCCGGCCGCACCGAGGGTGTGGCCGATGCTCCCCTTGATGCCGTGCAGGGGCGGCAGGTGATCGCCGAAGATCGTCGCGAAAGCGGTCAGCTCCATGGCGTCATTATATGGGGTTCCGGTGCCGTGAGCACTGATCGCCGCGACCGCCGAGGTGTCGATACCGGCCCGTTGCAGCGCTTCTGTACTGGCGAGAATCAGGCCGCTGCCGTCACGGGCCGGGGCGGTGACGTGGTGGGCATCGTTGGCGGCGCCCCAGCCGGCAATCCTGGCCAGCGGTGCATCACCGGCGCCGGCTTCGTTGGTCAACAGCAGGGCGGCACCCGCCTCGCCGAGGTTCAGACCCTGGCGCCCGGCATCGAAGGGTCGGGCCGGGTCGGGGGAGAGCGCCTGCAACGATGAGAAACCGGAGAAGACGAACTCGCTGAGCAGGTCGGCGGCGTAGACCAGGACCGAATCGGCCTGGCCGTGGGCGATCAGGGCGGCGCCGCGGGCAAGGGCGATGGTTGACGAAGCGCAGGCGGCGTTAATGTTGGTGCCGCAATCATCGAGGCCGAAGCGCTTGGCGATTTTATCGAGCAGCGGTGCAAACAGTACCGCTGCCGGCAGTTTCTGCCCGGCCCGACAGGCGGACTCGAGCCGGTCGATTTCCCCTTTGGTTGAGGCGACCAGCAGCCGACTGGCGCCCGGCACCGGGCCGATCTGGTCGGCGAGCCGGTTCAACAGGTCGTCGTGACCTGAATGGTCAGCCGGGGCGACCAGGTCAGCGATCACGGCGCCGAGATTTGAAACGTAGTTGTCGCAGCTGAACCGGCTGAGCGGCCGGATGCCGCTTTTGCCGGCCAACAGCTCCTGCCAGAGCCGGTCCGCTCCGGAACCGAGGGCGGTTACGCAGGCAACCTTGCTGATAAAGACCTTGTTCACGTTAACTCCCCCGCCTGCCAGCGTTCGCGGAACGCCTGATGAAATGGCGGTGGCACCATCAGGACGTTATGATCGGTGTCCATCAGCAACTGCACCGTGTAACCGCTGGTTGTAATCTCCCCGGCGGCATTGCGCAGAATAAATTCGTGGTTGAGCCTGGCCGCGTCCGACCAATGGAGAATCGCCTCGATGGTGAAGGGATCGCTGAACTGCAGCGGCCGGTGGTAGTCGACGTGCATCTGTTTGATCGGCGCAACGATGCCGGCGCGATAAAAATCGAGATAGCCGATACCGTATTTTTCCCCGAGCAGGACCCGCCCGTCTTCGAAATAGCTCGGGTAGCGACCATGCCAGACGATACCGAGGGCATCGACTTCCTCGAAACGGGCGGTCCGTTCAACCGAGCAGCGCAGCGGCTCCGGCGCGCCTTCTGTCTTTTTGAAGTAGGGTTTCCTCATGATTCCGCACTCTCTTCGAGAATCAGGGTGAAGTTTGAAGCCTCCTCGGCGCCAACCTGCATCCGCGTCGCGCAGTGCAGATATCCATCTTTTTCACGACAGGTCACTTCGACGTCGATCCGGTCATCCGGCCGGAGCGGCCGACTGAACTTGGCTCGCTTAATCTCGCGGAAGGTGACCGGTTGACCGATGATCTGTTCGGCAACAACCTGGGCCAGCAGGTTCTGCAGGACGCCGGGCAGAATCGGGTAGCCCGGGAAATGCCCGGAAAAACCGAGGAACGACTCGGCGAAGCGGAAACTCTGCCGGCCGCTCTCTCCGCTCAGCGTGGCCGGCGCCAGCGCCGACTGCATGATCGCTTTTCGCATTTTGTTCATGGTTCCAGTTTCACCTCGTGAACCTCGAGTGACAACCTGATGTTATCACGTTGGTCGTTCAGAATGATCTCCTGCGGCAGGCGCCATTTTTCGTGTTCCGCATAGCGGTTGTAGAGTACCCGCCAGTTGGTGTCCTTTCCCCGCGTGCGGCTTTCACGCAGGTCGCCGCGGCAGTCGAACAGCCCGGTCCGGGTTATGTCGTCGACGGTCCGGGTCAGTACCCGGTGGCTGCCGATATCGGTCGGCTCTGCATCGCTCGAAGCGGCTGCCAGCAAAAAAATACGGCGCAGGTTTCTGCCGACTGTCGCGAGCATTTGCGGTCGCTTCTGCAGCGGTGGAATCACCCGGTGGACCTCAGTGTCGTCGGCCGTGAACGTGAGGTCGAACAGGACCAGCCCGACTTCATTCATCGCGACCAGGCGCCCTTGACCGGTTTTAAGGTCGAGCCGCAGAAACCCCTGCATCGCCAGTTTGCGAAAGCGGGTCTCGAGCAACATGGTTTGGTGCAAGCGCCAGACCGCTTTTTGCTGCAGCCACTGTTTTTCCTGCAACGAACCGAGCTCATGGTCTCTCGGGCAATCCTGCGGCAGTACCAGCGGCGGGACCGCCGGCGCGCAGGCACTGACCAGAACCAGAGCAAAAAGC
This sequence comes from Desulfuromonas sp., assembly GCA_002869615.1. Taxonomy (NCBI): domain Bacteria; kingdom Pseudomonadati; phylum Thermodesulfobacteriota; class Desulfuromonadia; order Desulfuromonadales; family Desulfuromonadaceae; genus Desulfuromonas; species Desulfuromonas sp. Next base: position 28,436 of record PKUH01000021.1, read on the forward strand.
AGGAACGCCAGCCACCGCATCAGCCGGACCTCGGCCGGAAAGCCGGGATGACCAGCACCGCCGTCGGAACGGCCGCCGAAATACCGAGCAGCACGGTCAGACCGATTGAATGCAAGGCCGGATGCCGGGCCAGAATCAACGCCCCGAAGCCGACCAGCGTGGTCAGGCCGGAAACCACGATCGCCCGGGTCGAGGCGGTCTCGGCGGTTTGCCGGCTGTGGCAGACCATGAATATTCCATAGTCGACGCCGAGACCGATAATCAGAATCGTCGCGATCACGTTAAACAGGTTCATTTCGATCCCGAGCCAGCCCATGCCTCCAAACATCGCCAGCAATCCGGTCAATACCGGCAGCAGGGCGAGCAGGACATCCTGAATCCGGCGGAACAGCAGGAGCAGAAGCATCAGGACGGCGAGTCCGGCGTAAATGATGAAATTGGCAAAATCGGCAGCAATCTCGCGGCTCAGCTGGCGCCCGAAGCGGCTTTGCGAAACAAGGGTCACTCCGGGGATTGCGGCGAGTGACGGTTCCAGCTTTTCGATCAACTGCGGCCGATCGGGGATGAGCGAAATCAACTGAGCGCCCTCTTTCTTTTTCGGCGCGAGATTGTCAAGCAGGCCACCGAGCCCCCACTGCTCAAGGCTTTTTGTGCTGATCGGTTCGGGGGTTCGTTCCAGGGAATCGAAAAAAGGCTGAAAAGCGTCCCCGGAAAAACCGTACTTGAGACCTGCACTCTGGACCAACCGGCTGGTCCGGTCTCCGTTTCTCTGCCAGAAGCGCTGCCAGTTATCAAGCCGTTGCTGCTGGGTTGCCGGAGCGGCGATAAGCGGTGCCAGGCTGACCGCTTCCGACTCGACCTGCTGCTGTTTGAGCAGCTGCCAGACCTTCTGGTTGGTATCGAGAGCGTCATCCATCGTCTCGGCGGCAACAAAAACCAGGGCGCGGTCACGCATCCGGCCCCAGACATCAGCCAGTGATTGCTCGGCCCGCCGAAGTTCCTCCGGCCGGTAGCTGAGCTGGCGCAGTTCGCCGTTGATCGTCATGTTCTGGGCCTCAAAGGCACTGACCATTGCCACCCCGAACCAGAGCAATACCACGACCCAGCGCAGGTTCGGCTGTTCGCGAAAAACCCGGTTAAGGTCGAACCAAGTCCTTGTTGATCGGGTTGCGCTGTTCGAGCCGACGTAGTGTGGCAGAACCAGCAGCGCCAGCATAAGTGCCGTGATGATGCCGGCCATGGCAAAAATGGCGAGCTGGCGTTGCCCCGGGAGATCCGAATTGAGCAGGATTGAAAACGCCGCCAGTGTCGTCAGGCCACCGAACAGGACCGGTCGGCTCACCGCTTTGAGCAGCGCCGGGCGCAACCCGCTTCCGTGCTGCAGGGCAAAATAGACATGCAGACCAAAATCGATGGTGATGCCGAGCAGGACCGCGCCAAAACCGATGGTAATGCCGGAAACCCGGCCGAACCAGAGCGATGTGATCACCAGCGCCGCGGCAATGCAGAACAGCGGCAACAGGAAGACCGCGACAGCGTGCAGCCGCCGTAAAAAAAGGGTGAACAGGAGCAGGATTCCGACCCCGGAGACGACGAGGACGCGCTGCATATCCTTCTGGATCGCCTCGGCGTTGGCCAGGGTATAGGGATGTCCGCTCAACAGGTCGGCGGTAATACCGACCGGCAGTACCCGGCGCGCCCCGGCAAAGGCGTCGACCAGTTTGCGCCCGGCGACGGCGTCGGTAATCAGGGCCGGGGTGTCGGCGAGGAGCAGGCTGCTCCGGCCGTCGGCGCTGACGAACTGACCCTGTTCGATGCGGACTCCCGGCAGCGGATTAAGATAGCCGAGTTTGGCGAAAGCCAATTGTTGCAGGCCGAGCGGATCGTGGCGTATGGACTCCTTCAGGGCAATGCCCTGGGGCTGTAGCAGTTCGGCAAAACGGGTTGCCAGCTGCCGGTCGATTTTCTCCGGGGTCAGTTGCTGTTCGATCTGCTCGAGATCGTCCGCTTCCAGCAGAAAAGGCAAGGCGTTGCCGAGCCCCCTGGTCAAACCGATCGGATCGATGTCGGTCGGGCCGCTCAACAGGTTGCGGAACAGGTCGGCCGGTAATGCGGCCCGCAGCCGGTCGGTTGCCGCGAGCAGCTGCTCGAGCGGAACATCCGGTTCGGCCCTCAGGTGAATCACCAGCTTGCGGGCGAACGGGGCCTGTTGCAGCAGCCCGAAATCGCTGGCGACGCGCGAGTCACCATCCGGCAGCATGGCGACGATACTCTGTTCGACCTCGAGCCGCGAGAGCAGGCCGCCGGCGATCAGCAGCAGCACCAGCAGGGCTATGGTCAAGCCGGTTCTGCGGTGTTCCAGCTTCTCGTATGTCGTCGCAATCAGCTTCATTAAAATTCCGGTGCCTCAAATACTTTATCCGGCAGGGCCCGGTTGAGTTCGACCTTTTTGAAGTGGAGCAGGGTCTGGTCGCCCGCTGTCTCCTGCAGGAGTACGGTTGCAATATGGCGCAGGTCTTCGGCAAAGGTGATGTCGAGATGCCGGATGAAGCCGGCCTCGCCCCGGTCGCGCGGAATCAGGCGGAGGCGGGGAGGCTGCGTCTGCAGCAGTTCCATCTGATAGCGCTGTTGCAGCCATTCAAGATCAACCCGGGCCCAGGCGAGCAATTGTTTGGCAATCATCCCCATCACCGGGTCGCGTTCGACCGAGAAACGTCCCCGTTCCCGGCTCAGTCCGTTCCAGCGCACGCCCTGGTCGCCGCGCAGAACGAAGCCCGATTTGAACGGCGTCAGCAGCTCCCAGCGGAGCTGATCCGGTTTGCGATAAGCAAACCGCCCCTCCGAGAGCAATTTCTCGGAAAAGATCGCGAGATGCTTTTCCTGGATAAAGTCGCTCGACAGGGTTTGGGTCGCCGCCGCAGCCTGGCGGAGGCGCTCAAGCAGGGAGTCGAGCTCGTTGGCTCGACCCGGCAGGGCGAGCAACAGAAACAGCAGGATTGTCAGGGAGAAAGACTTCATTATTTCAGTTGATCCAGACCTTGATTTCGCCTTCGGCGAGACACTCATCGGCCCGCCAGATTTCGCCCCTGGCGATGGCGAGGTCGTCGAACTCGGCGATCGTCCGGATCGCGATGCGCAGGGTGTCACCGCTGTTGGCCGAGGCCTGGCGGGTCAGTTTCTTGATGCCGACGAGGAAACCCTGCCGCACCGGGGCGGCGTCAAGCAGATCGTTATAGCCCTTGATCATGGCGTAAGCCTGCGCAATCAGCTCGGTCAACGCGATGTCATCGAGAACGCCGCTGGCGTCGACGAGCGGGCAGTCGGCCCTGATATCGGCTTCGATCGTGCCGTTTTTGTCGTCGATATCGACCAGCCGGTCGACCAGCCGCATCGGCAGGCGGTGCGGGATCAGTTCTTCGGCTTCGAGCGGCAGGGTCAGGTCCATTATGCCTCCCAATAGACCGACAGGTCGTCGAACAGCTGGCTCGAAAAGAGCCGCTTACGGAATTTGACCAGATCGTCATGGAAAATCGATTCATTATTGTACTGGTTGAAATCCTCGTTGAGGATCCGGAAAATTTTCCCGGTTCCGGACCCGAGACCTTCGGCGTTGCGGAACGAGAGCGCCTGCAGGTCGGCGAGAACCTCGAGGGTGACGACATGTTTGGCGTTGCTGACCGACTTGAAGGCCTTGCGCGCCGCCACCGTCCCCATGCTGACGACATCCTGGTTCGAGGCGTTGCAGCTGATCGTGTTGGTGCTGACCGGGTTGGCGAGCTGGCGGTTTTCGGCGGTGGTCGAGGTCGCCAGGTACTGCGCCCCCATGAAGCCCATGGTCAGTCCCAGGGTGCCGGGGATCAGAAATTCCGGCAATCCTTCGTTGAGGCTCTTGTCGAGGTACTTGTTGGTGCGGCGCTCCGAGATATTGCAGAGAGTCGAGATCGCCATGCAGAGCATGTCCATGACGAAGCCGATGCTCTGACCGTGGAAATTGCCGCCATGAATGACCTTTTTCTTCTCCGGGATGATAATCGGGTTGTCGTTGGAGGAGTTGGCCTCGATCTCGACGACCCGGCTCGCCTGTTCGATCGCCTCGGCGACCGGGGCGAGGACCTGCGGCGTGCAGCGGACCGAGTAGACATCCTGGACGTTGATACTGGTCTCGTAGACAGGGCCGTCCGATTTCTGGTCGCGGATCTTGTCGTGCATCTCCGAGCGCAGGGTAATATTCTGTGAACCGGAATAGAGCCGGCGGATTGTGTCGGCGATCTGCAGTTGGCCGTGGTGCGGCTTGACCCGGTGCAGATCCTCGTCGAAGGCATCATCAATGCCGCCAAAGATCTCGATCGCGAAGGCGCCGGTTACGCAGCTGATGTTGAGCAGTTTTTTGGCACCGAAGATGGCGAAAGCGGCGAGGGCGGTCATGGCGCTGGTGCCGTTCATCAGGGCGATGCCCTCCTTGAAGCTGAGCCGCATCGGCTGCCGGCCGAGCTTGCGGTAGGTGGCCGCCGCATCGGTCAGTTCGCCGTCGTAGTAGAGCCGGCCTTCACCGATGATCGCCAGCGAGAGGTGAGCAAGGTGGATCAGGTCGCCCGAGGCGCCGACCGAGCCGCATTCCGGAATGTGGGCGGCAAGCCGCTCGTTGATCATCCATTGCATATGCTCGAGCAGTTCAATCCGGACGCCGCTGAACCCTTTGGCCAGGGTATTGAGCCGGACCGCCATCACCGCGATTGCGATGTAGTCCTTGAGCGGATCACCGAGACCGGCGGCGTGACTGCGGATCAGGTTGATCTGCAGCTCCTCGATCTGCTCATCGTCGATGATCTTGTTGCACATCGGGCCGAACGAGGTGTTGACACCGTAGATGACCCGTTTCGCCGCGACCTCCTCCTCGAGAAAGCTGCGGCTGGCCCGGCAGCGCTCCAGCGCCTCCGGATCGAGAGCAACCTTGCGGTCGCCAACACCGATGGCTACTATTTCATCAACAGTCAGGTCGTTGCCGTTAAGGATAATGGCGGAATCTTTACTCATCGTTTCTCACTTTCCTGTTCGCTCTTTCGGTAGTCAAAAAATGTAATCGGTTTGCGCCGGTCCGGCCGCACCGTCTTCTGTGTAATCTGTTCCGGGCTGATCAGGACCACTTCCGGTCGCACCCGGGTTTTTCCGGCAATTTCACCGGCCAGATAATCGGCGGTCAGGGCGGTATCGCTGACACCGATGACGACCCGGACCCGGTCCGAGAGATCGAACTGCTGTTCGACCTCGAGGTAGTGGTTGACAACTCCGGGAATACGGTGCAGGACATTGCCGATTGCCGCCGGGTAGAGGGTTGTCCCCCGGACCTTGAGCATCTGTGATTTGCGACCGATGATCGGTCCGAGACGGGGTGTCTGTCGACCGCAGGCACAGGGCCCGGGATGAAGGGCGGCAATATCACCGGTCCGGTACCGCAACAGCGGCGTGCCCTCGATGCCGAACGGGGTAACAACGACCTCGCCCGGTTCGCCGGGCGGCAGCAGGGACCCCTCTTCATCAATGATTTCAACGGCAATCAGCTCCGGCAGCAGGTGACCGCCGCAGCCGGCCGGGCAGTCGGTAAAGGCGGTTGCCATTTCGGTACTGGCGTAAGTGCCGAAGACCGCCGCATCCCAGGCCCCGGTGAGGGCTTCCCCGAGCGGCGACAGGCTCAGGTCGGGGTTACGGATCGGTTCACCGATGCAGATCAGTTTGTTGATGCCGCAGGCGGCCGGATCGAGGCCGCGGCCCTGCATCTTCCGGGCGAGGCCGAGAAAGAGGCTGGGGACGCCAACCAGCACGTTCGGCCGCTGCTTTTCAATCGCTTCTGCGACCAACGCCGGTTGGCCCGAGCCGACCCGCAGGGCAGTCGCGCCGATCCGGCGCAGTCCGAGAAAATAGGCGAGGCCGGCCATGAAGCCGCGATCGAGAGCGGCACCGATCAGCACTTTGTCGTGGCGGGTGATCCCGGCCGCGGCAAAAGAGAGCGCCTCGTTCAGGGCGAGCCGCTGCAGATCCTTTTCGGTCTGCCAGATGGTCACCGGTTCGCCGGTGGTGCCGGAGGTCTGGCAGATATCGACGACCTGGTCACTGCCGACTGCCAGAAATTGTTCGTTCTGGTTGGCGAGATCCTGTTTGCCGGTCAGGGGCAGCTGCTGCAAATCTTCGAGGGTTTGAATCTTGGCCGGTTCGATCCGGTTGCTGGCAAAAACCTCCCGGTACCAGGGTGATGCTTTATCCAGGTAGCTGAGGTGCTGTTGCAGAAGCTGGCACTGGCGCCCGGCGATGACCTCCGGGTCGGCAAAGCAGATATCGGGCACAACGTCACCCATTCAACGATCCTTCCTGTCGGCCCGCATCTCGACCAGGGCTGCACTCATCCGCTCCTTGGTGAGCTTGCGCAGGCGCAACGGGCCGTCATTGCCGGAAAATTCGGTGGTGTCAATCGGCTCGAGGGCGCGCAACTTGATGCGGCAGGGTCGCAATTGCTTACGGCCGGGCGGCAGCAGGATGTCGGTGCCGTCGATCACCAGCGGGGTCAGCTGCACCCCGGCATCGATCGCCGCCTTGAAGCCGCCGGAATAGAAACGCTGCAGCTTGCCGGTCCGGCTGCGGCTCCCTTCGGGGAAGAACAGGACCGTGCCGCCGTTGGCAAAGGCCCGCTTACAGTTTTCCAGGGTCTCGAACCAGCTGCTGTCTTCGACATTCATATACCTGGCGAGGCGCATGAACTGTGAATACCAGAACATCCGGAACGGCCAGGCCCGGACCGCGAAGATGATGTCATGAACCGGCAGCATGGCCATACAGTAGGTGTCGAAAAACGAGAAGTGATTGACTACGAAAAGAGTCGGTTCTCCCGGCCTGATATGATCCATCTGTTCCCGATGAAAGCGGACAAACGGCCGCATCAACAGCAGCCAGCCGCGGCCGTAAATCCAGATGTACCAGCGCATCAGCCGGTCGACCGGCCAGCGCAGGATGATTTTACAGAGGCCGAGGACAAGGGGAAAGACGAGGATCCCGAGCAGGGTCCAGAGGAACATCATGCCGTAGCACCAGATGTTCATCAGGATGACCGGCAGGCTCCAGCCCCCGGTTTCATCTGTCGATTTACAGGTTTCGCTCACACCAGACATCGTAGATTCTCAGCTGTGTTCTTCAACCTTCTGCAGGACGAAATTATGGATATCACCGAGGGTCCGGATCGCCCGGATCGATTCTTCTTCACGGATTTTGAAGTCGAACGCGCCCTCGAGAACGATGACCATATCGACGGTATCGAGGCTGTCGAGGCCGAGGTCTTCGTAGATGTTCGCATCCGGGGTCATGTCGGCGCGGTCGAGCTCGAACTCCTCGGCGAGGCTCGAGTCGATCAGTTCAATTACTTCCTGTTCAGTCATTCTTTGGTGCTCCTTAGGATAACGGTGGAGTTAATGCCACCCATGGCAAAATTGTTTTTCAGGATGACGTTGGATTCGGTTTTCTTGTTCTGTTTCAAGTGCTCAAGACCGGCACAGTTGTTGTCGATCACTTCAAGGTTCCGGGTCGCAACCAGTTCGCCCCGCTGCATCATGCCGATACAGGCAGCCATCTCGATCGAGCCGCTGGCGGCCATGGTATGGCCGAGATGGCCCTTGAGGCTGCTCACCGGGGCCCGGTCGCCGACCAGATCACGAATCGCTCCGGCTTCCGCGGCATCGCCCTGCAGAGTGCCGGTGGCGTGGGCGTTGACATAATCAACCGCGGCGGCGCTCAGACCGGCATCGGCCAGGGCGAGCTGCATGCACTCGAGCATGGCGTTGGAGTCGGGATTGGCAATGCTCGAGGTGTCGGAGGTTGTCGCGAAGCCGCAAACTTCGGCCAGTATGGTCGCGCCGCGGGCCACCGCCCGGCTTTTTTTCTCGAGGAGCAGGATGCCGCTCCCTTCTCCACAAACGATGCCGTCGCGGGCGGCATCAAAAGGCCGCGGCGAATTCTCCGGCTGATCGTTGTAGCCGATCGAGGCGGCATGCATGACATCGAAGGTCGCGGTGGTCAGGGGGTGAAACTCGTCGGCGCCGCCGCAGAGGATCGCGTCCTGGCGACCGAAGGCGATCTGCTCGTAGGCGTAGCCGATCGCCTGGCAGCTGGTCGCGCAGGCGGCCGAAGGGGCCATCACCCGCCCGGTGATACCGAGTGACTGGGCGACGTTGGCGGCGCAGGAGTGGCCCATAATCTGGAAAAACAGTCCCGATTTCATCCGTTCAAGGCTGTAATCGCGGAAATAGTCGGCAAAGAATTTTTCACTGGTTTCGGTGCTGCCGAGGGTCGAACCGATGATGACGCCGAGGCGGCCGGCCGAGAGCTCCTCTTCCGGCCAGTTCGCCATCTCCAGCGCCTGCTGGCTGGCAAGATAGGCATAAATCGACATGTTCGACATCGAGCGCCTGATCTTGCGCGGCACCGATTTCGGATCGACTCCCTGAACCGTTGCCGCCAGGCGCGAGCGCAAGCCGCCGATCTTTTCGAGGCCGGCCTCGTGGCGGACTCCGCTTTCGCCGGCCAGCAGCGCCGTGACCAACTGATCGTAATCGAGACCGAGCGGCGAGATGATGCCGATTCCGGTGACAACGACATTTTCTAATGACATGATCTGAGTTCTCCACGCAGCTGGTCATGACCGAGGATCGAGCCGCAGGTCAGATAGCTGGAAACAACGGCGCCGAGCAGTCCCGGGGCGGCAATCGCCTGTCCCGAGAGGAAAAGTCCCGGCAACCGGGTCATCGGATGCGGATTATATTGACCGAGGAAGCGGCCGACGCCGTAGACCGCACCTTGCGGCGCCTGCGAATAGTCATGCAGGGTCAGTGGAGTCGCCAGTTCGAGCAACTCGAGGCCGGCCAGTTCCGGGGAGTTTTCGGCAAAAATGGCGAGCAGCTCCGCACCAACCTGCGCCTTGTGCCGCCGGTAATCCTCGCAGCGTTGCCCCTGCGGGGCGGCCCACCGGGAAACTTCGTCGTAAGCGGCCGGCATAATGCCGATAACGCCGTGCGCTCCGCCCTGGTCCGGCGCGGCCGCGGCCAGGTAGTATGCGCGCTGGTTCAGTGGCCGGTCCGTATTCGCTGCCATCAGGCCGGGTTGCGGCTGAACGAACATGTTGGATTGCTGCAGAAAACTGATCGGTCGGTCGCTCCGGGCAAAAACGATATAGGCCGAGCAGGTCTGTTCGAGCCGGCTCAGGCGTTTGCGGTAGGCCGGTCGCAGCAGGCCCTCCGGCAGCAGTTCCGGCAGCAGCGCCGGATTGATCGTTGCAACCACTTCCGATGCGGAAATCGTCTCGCCACTGCTCAGGGTGACCCCGGTCACGGCCTCAGGCTCCGCTTCGATCGCCGTCACATCGGCCCGACAGCGGATTTCGGCTCCCGCTTCGGCGAGCAGCTCGAGCAGCGCCTCAATCAGGGCCCGACCGCCGCCGCGGATGCCGTGAACCGAGTGGTAGTATGATCCGGCAACCTGAGTGTTCAGGGTCAGCGGCGCCGATTCGGCCGGGATGCCGTAAAGCAGGCTGTGCATCGACAGCAGGCTCTGCAGCTCCGGGGTCCCGGAAAACTGATCGAGGCTCTCCTTGAGCGATCTGCCGTGGACCGTCTGCATAGCGTAATCGGCAATGTCGGTGTCGAGGTTGAGATAGGGCAACCGATCCCAGGTGGTCTCGATTTCGCTGATAAAGCGGTCAACCTTCTGCCGCTCCTGCGGGAAGCGATCACCGAGTTTTTCCCGGATTGCAGCAAAGCCGACCGGCAGAGTAAAGGTTTCGCCGGTCGCCATGATCTTCAGCTGGTCAAACCGATCAGCGGCAAACGGGTAGAGTTCCAGCTTGTCATCGAGACCAAGATGCCGGAACAGCGGTCGGAAAGGACCACCGTCGCCGAGGCCGCCGGCGTAATGGAAGCCGCTGTCGAAATAAAGGCCGTGGCGCGAAAATCCGCGAACGACCGGCGCCGGCTGCGGGTGCTGCTCGAGCACCAGAACCTTGCGGCCGCTGCGGGCGAGCAGCAGGGCCGAAGTCAGGCCGGAAAGGCCGGCCCCGATAACGATCGCATCATATTGCATGGGTCAGCTGAAATCCAGAACCAGCGCGGCGTTGGTACCGCCGAAGCCGGCCGAGTTGCAGAGCACTTTCCGTGGTGCCTGCGGGATGGTCTCACGGATAATATTGAGGCCGGCGGTTTCCGGGCACGGCCTTTCGAAGTTGGCGCTGGCGGCGATAAAATCCTGTTGGGCCATAATCGTCGTATAGACGACCTGTGATGCCCCGGCCATCCAGAGTTCGTGGCCGGTCAGCGCTTTCAACGCTGAAACCGGCGGCGTCCGTTCGCCGAACACAGCATGAATGTTTTTCGCCTCGGCGGCGTCACCGGCCGGGGTCGAAGTCGCATGGGCGCAGTAATAGTCGATCTCGGCTGCGGCGAGGCCGCTGTCGTCGAGGGCCATCCGCATTGCCCGGCTCATACCGTCGTCACTCGGCACCGAAAGCTGGCCGCCATCGGACGAAAAGCCATAGCCGAGGACTTCACCGAGAATCGTCGCTCCCCGTTTTTCGGCGAGGTCGTAGCGCTCCAGTATCACCGTCGCCGCGCCGCCGCCCGGAACCAGGCCGTCCCGCCCGGCATCGAATGGTCGGCTCGCCCCGGCCGGGTCGTCAATCCGGGTTGAAAAGGCGCCGAGGCCGTCAAAGCTGCACATCGACTCCCAGTTGATTTCCTGGGCGCCGCCGCAGAACATTCGCTGCTGACGGCCGAGCCGGATCAGGTCAGCCGCCTGGCCAATGGCGTGACCGCCGCTCGAACAGGCCGAGCTGAGCGACCAGCAGGCACCGCGGGTCTGCAGCAGGGTGTTGAGATTCATGGTGATAACCGAGGTCATCGAGCGGAAGATGTGGCCGCTGCCGATCGCCTTGGTCTCCCCTTTTTTGCGCAGGGCGTCGACCTGTTCGATGGCGGCGATGCAACTTGAATCGCAGCCGTAGAGCAAACCGGTCTGCTCGTTGGCGATATCGGATTCTTCGAGACCGGCCATCGCCATGGCGTCACGGGCCGTGGCGTAGGTCCAGACGGCGAAGTCGGTCATGCTCTTACGCTGTTTACGCGACAGGATCGACTTGTCGAAACCGTCGATCTGTCCGGTCAGCGGGCTGCGAAAGCCGAGCTTCCGGCGTTCCTCGTCGACGACAATACCTGAAAGGCCGGCGCGCAGGGCGGTGCCGACCGTTTGCGGGTCATGGCCGAGACAGGAGACGATTCCGAAACCGGTGATGGCAACTCTGTGCAAAACGGTTTCTCCCTTAAATATGGATGCCGCCGTTTACGGCGAAAACCTGGCCGGTGATATAGGTCGCCCGATCGGAACAGAGAAAGCCGACCAGACCGGAGACCTCCTCGGCATTGCCGACCCGGCCGAGTGGAATCATCGGCAGAATCTGGTCCATCGGCAGCTCCGAGGTCATGTCGGTGGCGATAAATCCGGGCGAGACGGCATTGACCAGAACATTGCGGCGGCCGACCTCGGCAGCCAGCGAACGGGTCGCCCCGATCAGCCCGGCCTTGGCGGCCGAGTAGTTTACCTGGCCGGCGACGCCCGATTCACCCGAGGTCGAAACGATATTGATAATCCGGCCCTCTCTTTTTTTCTGCATCCGCGCGACGACCAGGCGGGTAACGTTGAAGAAGCCGTTGAGGTGAACCGCCAGAACCTTCTCCCAGCTCTCCTGGCTCATCATTGCCATGATGCCGTCGCTGGCGAAACCGGCGTTGTTGACCAGAACGAAGGGCACGTTGTCAGCGAGCAGCGGCTCGAGCGCTGCCGATGTCGCCGCGGCATCGGCGACGTCAAACGGCAGGAGGTCGCAGCTGCCGCCGGCTGCCGTCATTTCGTCGGCAACCTGCCGCGCCGCATCATGGTCGCTGCGGTAGTTCAGCCAGATATGAAAACCATCGGCCGCCAGCTCTTTTGCAATGGCCGCGCCGATTCCTTTGCTCGCCCCGGTGACCAGGGCAATTTTCTTTTCTTCAGTCAAAATGGTTTCGCCTTTTCCGCCTGTCGAGCAGTGACAGCCCGGTAAGAAAGGCTGCCGACAGGCACTTGATCGCAGGTGCTTGGAAAGGGGTGAAAAAGATCCCGAAATCCTCCTGCTACTGCTCTGTTGATGGTCGATTCAGTGCTGTTGGACAATAAACCTGCATACTATGACAAGTCATCCAAGAATTCAACATTCTTGAGCGTTTTCCGACCGGTTTCAGCCGGTTCAGATAATTGCTGGAAAAAGGTGATTTACAATGACAGCCGACCGGCTAGAATTCAGGGAGGTGAATTGATCTGCGTAATCTTTCAAGAGACAGGGAGGCGTTCCCATGAAGATGAAGTTCATTCCTGTTCTGGTGCTGGTTCTGCTATTTTTCCCGGCCAGCGGTTTCGCCGCCGGCTGGACCGGTAATGTCAACGGATTCCTCGGTGCAAAGAGCCTCGATGAGGATGACTGGGAACCGCTGGACGAACATGGCGAAATCGGCGTGCGCTTTGATTTTGCCCCGAAAACCGATTTCCCGATCAACTTTGCTATCGACTGGTATGTTTCCGGGACCAGCGAGGCCTACTCCGACCCCCGCTTCGGCGGCTTTGCCGACGTTGATGCCGCAACCAGCGAATTTGCCATCGGCTTTCGCAAATACATGCCGATTCCGCAGACCACTTTCAGCCCTTATCTCGGGGCCGGCTTGACCTCGATCGCCGCCAGCATTGAGGCTGATGACGGCTTTTTCACCTACAAGGATGATGATGTCGACGGTGGTCTCTGGCTCGAAGGGGGCATCGTCTGGACGATCAGGCATGTCAACCTCGGCCTTTGTCTGCGCTATTCCGATGCCGAGGTGACGCTGTTCGGTGAGGATCTTGAGGTCGGTGGCGGCCATGCCGGTTTGATCGCCGGGTTTCATTGGTAGGGGCAGTAATCAGAAATCAGTGGACAGTTGGCAGTTGTATGAGCTGTAAGCCGGAAGGGCTAACTGCCGGTTTCCTGGTTGGAGCGTTGCAGGTACCAGACGATCGATTTAGATTTCCAGCCTCCAGCCTCCAGCGGCTCTCATTCTCCCAGATCGAGCAGGCTGTACAGCATCCGGATATGCGGTGTCTCGATCCCGGTAGCGGCGGCCCGTTCAAGCGGCTTCTCGTAGATGGAGTCGAGCTCGAGGGGGCGCCCTTCGAGGCGGTCGATCATCATGCTCGGCCGGTAGCCGCCCATGGTCCCGGTCGCCCCGATCATCTTTTCGATGAAGGGTGGGCCATCGATTGGCGACGTCAGGGGCTGGGCATTGGCGGCGGTGACTACCTCCTGCATGAGATCATTGATCAGCTGTCTTGACGGCGCATGGGCCAGCAGCTCGGCGACGTTCTTTCCGGTCAGCGCACAGAGACCGTTGAACGGAATATTCCAGACCAGTTTTTCCCAGCGCGTTTTGAGCAGATCCCCGACATATTCACAGCTGATCCCGGCAGCACTGAAGGTTTGCGCAACCTTTTCGGCCGCTTGACTCCGGCCGCCGCCGGCGAGTCCGATCCGGATTGCGCCCTGGCCGAGGTGGTGCACTGTCCCCGGCTCGCCCCGGTTGGCACAGAGAAAGGCGACGCCGCCAATGACCTGTTCCGCCGGGAAGGCGCCGGTCAGTAATTCTTCATTGCCAAGGCCGTTCTGCAGCGTCACCAGCATGGTTTCCGGCCCGACCAGCGGCCGCACCAGATCGACCATCTTTTTGTTACTGAAGGTCTTCAGACCGATCAGCACCAGCTCAACCGGTCCGATCGCGGTGGTGCTGCGGTAGCCCTTGACCGGTTTGAGGTGGAAATCGCCGTCGACCGAACAGACCTGCAGGCCCCGTCTGGTAATCGCGTCGTAATCACGGCGCAGCAGGAAGTGCAGCTTGTTTCCCGATTTTTGCAAGAGAGCGCCATAGTAAAGACCGAGAGCGCCGGCACCGACAACCGCGATTTTCATAAAAGGCCCCTTCCGGAAAGACTCGGGAAGCTTTATATCATTTTTTATTTACGATGAACAATGTCGCAATAACGGTTTTCGGAAATTGATTTTGTCAGATGCAGGCGCGCCTTGACGAAAGTTGACAATTTTGATAATATGAACCCTTGTCCTAAGGAGTCTAATTCATGTTTAAAGTTGGAGATAGCGCCGTTTACCCGACCCAGGGGATCGGTGTGATCGAGGCAATAGAATCGAAGGATTTCGGCGGGGTCACGGCCGATTTTTATATTCTGCGGATTGTCGACAGTGATATGACAATCATGGTGCCGACCACGAATGCATCGCACATCGGCATGCGCAGTCCGATTGATAAAAAACGGGTCAAATCAATTTTTAACGTACTCGGTGAAAAAACCAAGGTTTCGGCGATCGCATCATGGAGCCGGCGCCAGCGTGAGTACAACGACAAGCTGAAAACCGGTGACCTCTTCGAGGTGGCCGAGGTCTTGCGTGAGCTCTACTGTATCCGCGAGGGCAAGGAGCTCTCCTACGGTGAGAAGAAGGTTCTCGAACTGGCCCGCAAGCTGCTGGTCAAGGAAGTAGCGCTGGCTGAAGGTGCCGATGAAGACGCGGTGACCCAGCGGGTCGAGAAAATCTTTATCAACTGATTCGATCATGGCCGGGCCGGATGCCAAGCATCTGGCCTTTTTTGTATATGTAACAGTTCCCTTTCGGGGTTGGACAAGGAACCCGGCAGATTCCAATGAACGTACATGTGCTGATTCCGGCCGCCGGCGCCGGCCGCCGCATGCGGGCGGACGTCAACAAGCAATACCTCTCCCTCGGGTCGCGGCCGATTCTGGCGCATACCATCGACCTTTTCGAACAGCATTCCGCTGTTGACAGCATCACCCTGATCGCTCCTGAAGCCGAAATTCCCTATTGCCGCGACGACATCGTGGCGCGCTTCGGTTTTGCCAAGATCCGGCAGATTGTCGCCGGCGGTGCAGAGCGCCAGGATTCGGTGCGCAATGGTCTCAGGGCGTGTGCCGCAGACGACGATGATATCATCCTGATCCACGACGGCGTGCGGCCGCTTCTGCCGGGCGGTTTGATTGACTCCGTGGTCGCGGCCGCTGTTGCAAACAGCGCCGCCCTGATCGCCGTTCCGGCCAAGGATACGATCAAGGTGGTGGTCGACGGCAAGGTCACGGCGACGCCCGACCGCAGCACGATCTGGCTCGCGCAGACGCCGCAGGCTTTCCGTTATCGGCTTATTGCCAGCGCCCATGAAAAAGCGTATAACCACAACTATCGGGCGACCGATGATGCCCAGCTCGCCGAGTGGATCGGGGCGCCGGTCGCGGTTGTCCCGGGAAGTTACGCCAACCTCAAGATCACAACACCGGAGGACCTCGAACTCGCGGCATCGATACTGCAGCGCGAAGAGGATGAGTAAACCATGATGCGGATCGGCCACGGATACGACGTGCACCGGCTGGTGCCGGGGCGCCAGCTGATCATCGGCGGCGTCGAAATCGATTATGATCGCGGCCTGCTCGGCCACTCCGATGCCGATGTGCTCCTGCATGCGATCTGTGATGCCCTGCTCGGCGCGCTCGGCGCCGGTGATATCGGCAAGCATTTTCCCGACACCGATCCGGCCTACCAGGGAGCCGACAGCCGGCAGCTGCTCAAAAAGGTCGCTACCCTCGTCAGCACCGGCGGCTACCTGATCGCCAATATCGATGCCACCATCCTCGCCCAGCAGCCGAAAATGGCGCCGCACATCGGAGAGATGATCGAAAACATCGCGGCCGCTTGCGGAGTCGCCACCGGGCAGGTCAATGTCAAGGCGACGACGACCGAAGAGCTCGGTTTTGTCGGCCGCAAGGAAGGGATCGCCGCCCACGCCGTCGTGCTGCTGCAGCGCGCCGACGACCAGGAAATTATTTAACCGGCCCGGCCGGATTGAAAGGATCACCCACTATCGTGAGCCAGCAGGAACCGACGACCAGTACCAACTTTATCCGCAACCTGATTAAGGAAGATCTTGCCGAGGGGCGCCGCAACCAGGTGATCACCCGCTTTCCGCCGGAACCGAACGGTTATCTTCATATCGGTCATGCCAAATCGATCTGTCTCAATTTTGGGCTCGCCGCCGAGTTTTCCGGGCGCTGCCACCTGCGGTTCGATGATACCAATCCGATCAAGGAAGAGGATGAGTATGTCGAGGCGATCAAGGCCGATGTCGAGTGGCTCGGCTTCGATTGGTGCGACCATCTCTACTTCACGTCCGATTACTTCGAGACGCTTTACGCGTATGCGGTTCGTTTGATCGAAAAAGAAAAAGCCTACGTCTGCAGCCTGCCGGCCGAGCAGATCCGTGAAACCCGCGGTACCCTGACCGAGCCGGGGAGTGAAAGCCCGTATCGCGAGCGCCCGGTTGAGGAAAATCTCGACCTGTTCCGGCGCATGCGAGCCGGCGAATTCGCTGATGGTGAACATGTGTTGCGGGCGAAGATTGATATGGCCTCCGGCAACCTCAACCTGCGTGACCCGGTGATCTACCGGATTCTCAAGGCGTCGCATCACCGCACCGGTGATCAATGGTGTATTTACCCGATGTACGATTTCGCGCACGGCCAGTCCGACTCGATCGAGGGAGTGACCCACTCGATCTGCACCCTCGAATTTGCCGATCACCGGCCGCTCTACGACTGGCTGGTGCAGGAGCTCGAAATCTTCGCGCCGCAGCAGATTGAATTTGCCCGGCTCAACCTCGGTTTCACCGTGATGAGCAAACGCAAGCTGTTGCAGCTGGTCAGCGAAGGCCAGGTCTCCGGCTGGGACGACCCGCGGATGCCGACCCTGGTCGGGATGCGCCGGCGCGGCTACCCGGCGGCAGCAATCCGGACCTTCTGCGAGCGCATCGGGGTCGGCAAGAGTGATTCGCGCATCGATCTCTCGGTGCTCGAGGACTGTGTCAGCGAGCAACTCAACGAAACGGCGCCGCGGCGTCAGGCGGTGCTCGATCCGCTCAAGGTGGTGATCACCAATCTGCCGGAACAAGAGATTGTCTGTACGGCGGCCAACCACCCGCAGAAACCGGAACTCGGGCAACGTCAATTACCGTTGACCTCCGAGATCTACATCGAGCAGAGCGACTTCATGGAAGACCCGCCGAAGAAATTCTTCCGGCTCGGTCCCGGGCGCGAGGTGCGGTTGCGCAACGCCTGCATTATCCGCTGTGACGAAGTTGTCAGGAATGACGCCGGTGAAGTGACCGAGCTGCGCTGCAGCTGCGATCCCGAAACCTTTGGCGCCAATCCGAAGGACGGGCGCAAGATCAAGGGGACGATTCACTGGGTGTCGGCACACCGCGGGATCGAGGTGCCGGTGCGGATTTACGATCGCCTCTTCCGCGACGAGAATCCGGACAAGCTCGAAGATTATCGTGCCGGTCTCAATCCCGAATCGCTCCTCGTGCAGCGGGCCATCGTCGAACCGTCCCTGGCTTCCGCCGAACCGGGCACAACCTTCCAGTTTGAGCGGGTCGGGTATTTCACCGTCGATCCGAAGGATTCGACAGCAGGCTCCCCCCTGTTCAACCGGACGGCGACCCTGCGTGACACCTGGGCCAAGCTGGCGTCAAGCTGACCTCTCACCGTCTGCCGGAAACAGATGCAACGGGTTGATCCGACACACCATTTGCCCCCTTCAAAAGTTCCGGCAACTGTGCTATGAAAGAGCGCGGGTACCCTGCCGGTATCTGAAAACAATCAGGAGTCAGTACCAATGTCACTACGCCTTTACAACACGATGAGCGGTCAGAAAGAGCAGTTTGAACCGCTGGTTCCGGGCAAGGTCGGGATGTATGTCTGCGGCGTCACCGTCTACGACTACTGCCACATCGGCCATGCCCGCGCCAACATCGTCTTTGATGTGATCTACCGTTATCTCAAATATGCCGGCTACGAAGTCAACTATGTCCGCAACTACACCGACGTTGACGACAAGATCATCAACCGCGCCAACGAGCGGGGGATTTCGAGCAAGGAGCTCTACGAGGAGTTCATCCGCGCCTTCGACGAGGATATGGCCGCGCTCGGGCTCGAGAAACCGACCCACGAGCCGAAGGCGACCGAGTATATCGACGAGATCATCGCCATCGTCGAAAACCTGATCGCCAAGGGGATCGCCTACGAGGCGGATGGTGATGTCTACTACGCCGTCGACACGTTCGACGACTACCTCAAGCTCTCGAAGCGCAACATGGACGAGATGCAGGCCGGAGCCCGCATCGCCCCCGGCGAGCAGAAACGCAACCCGATGGATTTCGCGCTCTGGAAGGCGGCCAAGCCGGGCGAACCGGCGTGGGAATCGCCGTGGGGACCGGGCCGGCCGGGCTGGCATATCGAATGCTCGGCGATGAGCTCGTCGCTGCTCGGCGACTCGTTCGATATCCACGGCGGCGGCAAGGACCTCGTCTTTCCGCACCACGAGAACGAGATCGCCCAGTCGGAAGGGGCCAACGAGAAGCCGTTCGTCAAGTACTGGATGCACAACGGCTTCGTCAATATCAACCAGGAGAAGATGAGCAAATCGCTCGGCAACTTCTTTACCATCCGCGACATTCTTGAAAAGTACGACCCGGAGGTCGTCCGCTTTTTCATCCTCTCGGCCCACTACCGCTCACCGATCGACTTCTCCGACCAGAACCTCGAGGAGGCCAGGGCCGGCCTGAGCCGTTTTTACGAGGCGCTCAAGGCCGCCGACGAGATCCTCGCCGCCCATCCGGTGCCGGGCAAGGCGCCCTGTCCGGCGATCAAGGACGAGGAGCGCGAGGTTTATGACCGGGTCGAGCTGCTCGAGGAGAAGTTCGCCGAGGCGATGGACGATGATTTCAATACCGCCCTGGCCCTCGGCCACCTGTTCGATGCGGTGCGCGGCCTCAATCGCCTGATCGGCGAGAAGCGCTTTGATGACTGCCCGCTGTCGCTGGCGGTCCTGCACGACGGGGCGCGGAAGCTGCGCGCCCTCGGAGCGGTGCTCGGCTTCTTCGGATCCGACCCGACGGCCTGGCTCGAAAAACAGAAAAACGCCGGTCTTGAAGGGGGCGAGTTGACGTCGGAGCAGATCGAGGCGCTGATTGCCGAGCGCAAGCAGGCGCGGGTCGACAGGGATTTCGCCCGCGCCGATGAGATCCGCGATGAGCTCGAGGCGAAAGGGGTGATCCTGCTCGATTCACGGGAGGGGACGACCTGGAAGATCAAGTAGGGTCGGGTTAGAGTGAAGAGTGAAGAGTGAAGAGCCAGGGGGGCGGGAGTTGATCCTGCCCCCTTCTTTTGTTGGACGGGGACACTGTTGGACAGGGACACTACCCGAATCTCAGGGAAGTGTCCCCCTGAAGACAGAAAACAGGAAGAACCGCCGGGTCCCGGCCCGGCAGCCGGGTTCATTTCTTTATTGAGCGATAAAGAAACGAACCAAAGAAACCGCTCCCTTACAGGGGGCTTTTTCGTGCGGACTGAATTGTTTCTGTTTAACTGTGTTGCCGGGGAGTTTGCATTGAGGCAAAC
>PKUH01000022.1 GCA_002869615.1 Desulfuromonas sp.
AAAGTCGACATAAAGGAACTGACGCCGACTCAACTGGTCGAATTCCTCGGCGGATTGGGCAAGGAGAAATTCCGGGCCGGGCAGATCTTGCGCTGGGTTTACCAGCGTGGGGTGACCGATTTTTCGGCGATGACCGATCTTGCCAAGGATTTCCGGGCTGAGCTCGATAAGCGAGCTTTTATCTCAGACTGGGACCCTGAAGGGGTAGAGACGAGCCGCGATGGTACGAAAAAATACCTTTTTCGCCTGAGCGATGGCGAGTCGATTGAATCGGTCCGGATTCCGATGGAGGGAGACCGGGCGACGCTCTGTATCTCGAGCCAGGTCGGTTGTGCGATGCAGTGCGAATTCTGCCTGACCGGGGATTTCGGTTTGACCCGAAACCTGACCACTGGTGAAATTGTCAACCAGGTGTGTGCCTGCTTGAAAGATGGACCGATCAGTAATATCGTCTTCATGGGGATGGGGGAACCGCTGCACAATCTTGATAACGTTATCAAATCCCTCGAAATTTTTTATGTCGATGAAGGGCTTGGCTACAGCCCACGTAAAGTGACCGTTTCAACTTCCGGGCTGGTTCCGGAAATGCGTAGAATAGGTCAGTACGCCCGGGCAAACCTGGCTGTCTCCCTGAACGCGACTACCGACGAAGTCCGTGACCGGTTGATGCCGATTAACAGGAAGTATCCTCTGGCTGAATTGATAAAGGCCTGTCGGGATTATCCGCTTTCGCCCCGGGCAAGGATCACCTTTGAATATATCCTGATCCGTGACATCAACGATTCCCTTGAAGATGCCAAGCGTTTGGTGAGTCTGATGCACGGGATCAAGGCCAAGGTCAATCTGATTCTGTTTAACGAACATGAGGGCTCAGAATACAGGACACCCGAAGCTGAAACCGTCGATCGCTTCCAGCGATATTTGCTCGATCGCGACATCGTTGCGATTCGCCGGGCCAGCAAAGGCCAGGATATCTCGGCAGCGTGCGGGCAGTTGAAGGGGAAATTGGAGAAAAAGTAAATCATTGCCACGAAAGCAGGAAGGGTACCAGGGAAAAAATAGCAGGATCCTTTTTAACGGAGAGTCGGAGAGAAACAGAGAGAAAATCACGGTTTGTTCTATTTTTCTATCAGTTTTCTGAACCTCTCGCCACCTCTGCGTAAAAATTGGTTTTGATGTTCGTTTCTCTTCGTGATCCTGGTGTCTTGATGGCTAGCCATGAATTTGGTTTTATTCGAAAGGGTTTAATTATGGTTATCGGAGTTATTGGCGGCAGCGGACTGTATGAAATCGAGGGTTTGACCGAGGTCGAGGAGGTGCTGGTCGAGACGCCGTTCGGCGATCCGTCGGACGCTTACATTACCGGAACTCTGGATGGCGTCAAGATGGTTTTTCTGCCGCGTCACGGGCGCGGGCATCGCTTGTTGCCGTCGGAGGTCAACTACCGGGCCAATATCTATGGCATGAAAAAACTCGGTGTTGAACGGATCATCTCGGTGTCGGCCGTCGGCAGCATGAAAGAGGAGATCGTGCCGGGCCACATCGTCATACCTGACCAGTTTTTTGACCAGACCAAGGGTTTGCGGGAATCGACCTTTTTCGGTGACGGGGTCGTCGGCCACGTTGCCTTTGCCGACCCGGTCTGTGGTGATCTGGCCGAGCAGGTCTACGCGGCAGCCGGCGAAGCGGGTGCGACGACGCACAAGGGCGGGACTTATATCTGTATTGAAGGCCCGAACTTCTCGACCCGGGCCGAATCAAATATCTACCGGAAATGGGGTGTTGATATTATCGGTATGACCAATATTCCCGAAGCGCGGCTGGCCCGGGAGGCGGAAATCTGTTATGCAACGGTTGCTCTGGCAACCGATTATGATTGCTGGCACGCCGATCACGATGATGTCGATATCGAATCAATCCTCGAGATCATTCACAATAATGTGGCGACAGCCCGGCAGATCATCAAGATTGCGGCCGGCAAGGTGGCGCAGTCACGTCCCTGCGCCTGTGCCCGGGCACTGGAGTTTGCAATTATGACCGATCACGCCCTGATTCCGGAAAAAACGTGTGAAGATCTTCAGCCACTGATCGGCAAATACTTGAAAAAATAGAGCTATTGCCGGAATTTAATTTTTCATATAGTATAATTTCACTACTGAAAGTATGGAGATAAAATGAGTATTCTTGTTGTCGGTTCAGTTGCCTTTGATTCGATCGAAACGCCGTTCGGACAGGTTGATGATGTTCTCGGTGGTTCGGCGACCTATTTTTCAACCTCGGCCAGTTTTTTTACAGATGTCAACCTGGTCGCAGTTGTTGGTGAGGATTTTCCCGATGAACATCGGCAAATGCTCCGCGATCGGGGTATCAACCTTGATGGATTGCAAACCTCTTCCGGTGAAACCTTTCGCTGGAAAGGGCGCTACGGCTTTGATTTGAACGAGGCCCATACCCTCGATACGAAGCTGAACGTTTTCGAGTCGTTCAAGCCGGAAATACCGGAAAGCTACAAGGGCGCCGAGTATGTATTTCTCGCCAATATCGACCCGGAGCTTCAGCTCGAGGTGTTGCAACAGGTTGAGAAGCCGAAGCTCATCGCCTGTGATACGATGAACTTCTGGATCGAGGGGAAACGGGACGCCCTGGTCAATACCCTGAAACATGTCGATGTTCTGGTTATCAATGAAGGTGAAGTTCGGCAACTTGCTGATGAACCGAACCTGCGCAAGGCGGCCAGGATGATTCTTGATATGGGGCCGAAATCGCTGGTTGTCAAGCGCGGCGAGTATGGTGTCCTCATGTTTTCCGGACATTCGATTTTTGCTGCTCCGGCATATCCTCTTGAAGAGGTATTCGATCCGACCGGGGCGGGTGATACCTTTGCCGGCGGCTTTATCGGCTATCTTGCCTCGACCCGAAATGTTTCGGAAGCAAATGTGCGTCAGGCGGTCGTGTTCGGCAGTGTCATGGCTTCATTTACCGTTGAATCGTTCAGTCTGGATCGTTTGAAGAGCCTTGATTACAGTGAAATAGAAACTCGTTTCCGCGAGATGAAGCTACTGAGTGATTTTGAGCCGCTCGGCTGATTTCTTTGATGATCTGGCGGTGGAGTCGAACTCTGTTCTTCGCCAACAGGTCATCGGGTGAGGGGACATGGGCTTCGAGTTAACTGAAAAACTTAAACGACTGGATATCTCTGCGCCGAATGTGCTGCGACTACAGCGTTCACTCGCCGACCTGCAGATTGCTATCCCCGGTCAGAAGGCGCAGAAAGCAACCGCTTATGTCTGTGCTTTCAATACGGGAAAGGGTGTTCGTGTTGTTGTTGCTCTACACCTGAAAGACGAATACAAACTGATCTATTACCTCAATACGGAAGGTGAGATCCACCGGGATAAGGCGAGTCATGTATTGAATGAGGGTGTGAATTTTTCCGAAACTCTCGGATTTATGATGGTTGACCTCGATTTTCATAAAATGGAGGGGGCCGAAAAAGTTTCATTCTGGGAGTCCCTGCCGTTAAAAAACCCACCGAAGCCTCCAGCCGAACCGAAGCCAGCGCCACCTGTAAATGCAAAGTCGGTTATAACGGATGACGATGTTATCGAGGAAGCGGAAGCACTGAGCAGTGAAGAGTCGATTGAACTCGACCTCGGTCTGCCGCGCAGCAAACTTGCCGGACGGATCAAGAAGGAACGTCCTTCACCGGCTGAAATTGAGAAGAAAAGAGCGCGTCTCCGGGAAAATCTCGGCCGCTTCCTTTCTTCATTGTAGGAGATATGACATTGCGAGTATTATTTGCTGTTCTTGTTCTGGGGCTTCTGGTTGGTTGTGTCTCTGCGGATAAAAAGACCGACCAGGCAGAGGTTCACTTTATGCTCGGGGTCTCCTACCTGCAGGATAATAATGCGACCCAGGCACTCAAGGAGTTCCTGTGGGCGGCCGAGATTGATGATGATGATGCCCGGCTGCAGGCTGCTCTGGGGCAGGCCTATTTCATGAAAGGGGCTTATAGTGACGCCGAAAGGCATTATCTCAAGGCCCTCAAGCTCGATCGGGACAATCCGAAATACCAGAACAACCTGGCCGCCCTCTACATGCAGTGGGAGCGCTGGGATGATGCCATGGGTTATTTTTACAAGGCGGCTACGAATCTGCTTTTTCCCCAGGCTGAAGTTGCCTGGACCGGCTACGGCTATGCCCTGTTCAAAAAAGGCGAATACGTGGAAGCGATCGAAGCTTACATAAAAGCTATCGATCAGAACTGGCGTTATCCGCAGGCGTACGTCAGACGCGGCGAGGCCTTTCATGCTCTGGGCAAACCGGGCAAAGCGATCAGCGATTATCGCGAGGCGCTGAAGCTTGCTCCCAATTATGCTCTGGCCCATTATAACTTCGCCTTGTCGAGCATGAAACTTCGCGATAAGGAGTCCGCCGTCAGGCATTTTGCCGAAGTGATCAGGCTGGCTCCCGATTCGGAACTGGCGCGGCAGTCAAAATCCTATCTGCTTATCCTGGAATAACAGGCAAAAGGTTCGTTAATCATCAACCGACTCACGCGAGGGTCACTATGTTCAATCGCTGGAGTAACGCGCTTCACCTGATTCGTCATAAGTCCGGGGTTGGTGCGCCTGATCTTGTTGTTATTCTCGGCTCCGGTCTCGGTGCGATTGCCGAAAATTCAGAAATCCTCTGCCGCTTCAGTTACCAGAACCTCGACGGCATGCCTGCCACATCGGTGCACGGTCACAAGGGCGAACTGATCATCGGCCGGATCGGCGATAAGGTGATCTGGTTTTTTTCCGGTCGTTTCCATCTCTATGAAGGATACAAAGCTGAAGACGTTGTTGCTCCGGTCGTTCTCGCAGGGGCCGCCGCTGCCCCCCGTATGCTCATAACCAACGCTGCCGGGGCGATCAATAAGGACTTTTCACCCGGCTCATTTATGTGGATTTCCGATCATATCAACCTGATGGGAGATAACCCCCTGCGCGGGGTCAGACAAAACCCCTTTATCGATCTCTGCCATCTTTATCACAATACTCTTTGTCCCGAATTGACCGACCGTATGTCCAGCCTCGGCATTGAATTGAATAGTGGGGTCCTCGCCGGTGTCCTTGGCCCATCGTATGAAACACCGGCCGAGGTCAGGGCCCTAAGGACTCTTGGCGCCGATGCTGTATCGATGTCGACGGTGCCCGAAACAATCATGGCAAAGTATATCGGTATGGAGGTTGTCGGGTTGTCTTTTCTTGCCAATGCCGCGGCCGGCCTTAACGACCGGGCGCTCAACCATGACGATATCATCGACGTTGGCCGGACCGGTGTCGAACTGTTCTCAGAAATCCTTCCGGAGATGATAGAGTTGTGGTTGTAAAGTCTGAACTATTCTTTTTTAAAACCTCTAACTTACTGAAAATCAAGAACATTATTATCTTTTCATCGCCTTGACACGGCTTTGATGCATGCTAGAATTTCGACATGTATGAATCTGTATCAGGGAATGGGCACATCCGGAAGATTCTGATTGTTGACGATGAGGAGAATACCCGGATTGGTCTGACGAAACTCTTGGCTGCCGACGGTTATGAGGTTTCGACGGCCGGAGATGGTGTGGAAGCTCTGGCCTGCCTCAAAGCGAACCCGTTCCATCTGGTTATTACCGATATGAATATGCCGCGGATGAATGGTCTCGATTTTATCGAGACCTTGAGTCGCAAGCATCCGGGTCTTAATGTCATTATGATGACGGCATTCGGCGGAATCGATACCTACGTTGAAGCGATGAAGCTTGGTGTTTACGAATATCTTCATAAGCCGATTAAAATCGACGAACTGAAATCCGTGATGAAGAAGCTCTCTCTTGAATTGAAGGGCTAATTCTGACCCTGTCTTTTACCGGGAGGTTCACATGAAGAAATTTGGCTCAATACTGTTTGCGACCGATTTTTCTGAATGCTCTGAACATGCCTTTGCCTATGCTCTTTCTATGGCCAAGACGTTCAAGGCAAAACTGATCGTTCTGCATATCATTAACGAGCCGGTCGATCTGCGCGGATTTTATGTCCCGCATATCTCCTTTGATAAACTTGAAGAGGAGATTGAGCAGGGTGCAAAGAAGTTGATGGAGCAGTTTGAAAGAACCTTCCTTGCCGATTTCGAGGATTATGTTTCGTTTGTAGCTCCCGGGATTCCCGATGACGAGATTATCAAACGGGCCGAGACTGAATCGGCTGATCTGATTGTCCTGGGGACACATGGCCGAACCGGTCTTGACCATGTCCTTTTCGGGAGCACCGCCGAGAAGGTCGTACGGAAATCAAAGGTTCCGGTCATGACAATCCGTCAGGAAGGGTAGGCACCTCTCCCGGAACAGAATCTTCAGGCGGCTTCGGCCGCCTTTTCTGTTTCTTTTTTCCGCCTTTTTCCTTGTCAGGACAGCCTTTCGGAAGGTATTCTGTCTGCCTTTTGCTAATGATTCAAATGGAGTTTCAGCATGCCGGAAAAAATCCTGGTAGTTGATGATGAAAGGGTCATTCTTGATCTGGCGACTATGGTCCTCAGTGCCAGGGGCTACCAGATCGAGACCGCTTTTTCAGGTGCGGACGCACTGGATCGGGTTGCTTCTTTGCAGCCGGAACTGATTCTCCTCGACTACATGATGCCGGAAATGGACGGGCTGACGGTTCTGCGCCAGTTACGAGCACAATATCCGGATACATACGTCATCATGTTTACCGGCAAAGGGAGTGAAGAACTGGCCGTTGAATTGATGAAAGCCGGCGCCAGTGACTACATCCGAAAACCATTCAATAATCAAAATCTGGTAGAACGGATAGAGAATGCGCTCAAGATCAGGCGGATAGAGATCCGGAATCGCGAGTTGCTCGATGAACGGGAGCGACTGCTCGAGGAAATCGCCGGTTGGAATTGCGAGCTGGAACAGCGCGTTGCCGAGAAGTCGCGCGAGCTTGAATTGGCCCAGTCGGAAATCATTCAGGCGGAAAAGCTTGGCGCTCTCGGTCACCTGTCGGCCCGCCTGGCCCATGAGGTCAGGAACCCGTTGAATTCAATTAACCTCTTTGCCCAGGTTCTGAAACAGGGGCTTACTGATCATCACGAACTCGGTGGGTTGCCGGAGAAAATCCAGCATGAAATCGATCGGATCGACACTCTGCTGATCAAGCTGCTCAGTGTCAGTGAACTCTCTTTGGGCGACCTGGCCGAAGTCAATCTCGTCGAAGTAATCAATAGCGTTCTCGAAAGTTTCCGTGATCAACTCAACCTGCAGAACATCGAATCAATCGTTGATCTGGACGATAATGTTCCGACCCTGAAGGCCAATGAGAGCGATATTGAACAGATTTTTATTAATCTTATTGCCAATGCTTTGCAGGAAATGCCGGATGGCGGTCAACTGTTGCTTAATCTGGTTTTTGATGATGAGTGTATGTTTATCCGGGTGGCCGATACCGGCCGCGGTATCCCTGAAGAGGATTTGCACAGACTTTTCGATCCGTTTTTTACGACCAAGGCAAAAGGGACCGGGTTCGGCTTGTCGGCGGTTTTGCGGTCAGTAAAGAATTGTGGTGGCCGGATCGTTGCTGACAATCGACCCGAGGGCGGGGCTGTCTTCAGTATTGAACTGCCGAGAGACAGGGCCTAGCGATGGCGCTGCTGATTCGCGAAATCAAGCTCGGGCTTGATGAGGATGAAGCGGAACTGGCGGCCAGGGTTGCCGATATTTTCGGTCTTTTGGAGCAGGATATCGAAGCGCTCAAGGTCATCCGCAGGGGTATTGACGCAAGGAAAAAATCGGAAATCAAACGGGTCTATACGGTCACGTTCGAGGTTGCCAATGAGTCGGAATTATTAGCAGAATTTGGCTCCGATCATCGTATCAGCCGCTATGAGAAACCGGTTGTGCCGGAGCTTCAAAGGGTCGACGGCAACTGCCATGCCCTGGTTGTCGGATCGGGTCCAAGCGGTCTTTTCGCGGCGTTGCGGCTGGTCCGGCAAGGCCTCAGGGTGACCCTGATCGAGCGGGGTGAACCGGTCGAGGAGCGATCGCGCAAGGTTGAACAATTCTGGCGCTCGGGAAAGTTTGACCCGCGGTCGAATGTTCAGTTCGGCGAGGGCGGGGCCGGAACGTTTTCGGATGGGAAATTGACAACCCGGGTCAGTTCTCCGTGGTGCCGTTTCGTGCTGCAGACATTTGTTGATTTCGGTGCGCCACCCGAGATTTTGGCAGAAGCGAAGCCGCATCTCGGGACAGACGTACTGCGCCAAGTTCTGCTTAACTTCCGAAAAAACCTTATTGCCGCGGGAGTTGATTTCCGGTTTGAGACGCAGTTGACCGGGTTGTTAACGCATGCCGGCAGAGTGCAGGGTGGAATTGTTAATGAAACGGATGAGTTTAAGGCTGACGTCGTTGTTCTTGCCCCGGGACACAGCGCCCGGGATACCTATGCCATGCTTGAGCAGGCCGGTGTATTACTTGAACAGAAACCGTTTGCCATCGGTTTGCGGGTCGAGCACCCGGCTGAATTGATAAATTCCATTCAGTATGGCATGGTCGGCCATAAAAATTTGCCGACAGCTGACTATGCCCTGAGTTACAATGATGCAGAGTCGGGCCGCGGCGTTTATTCCTTCTGCATGTGTCCGGGTGGTGAGATCATCAGCGCACCGTCCGAATCGGGGGGGATGGTCGTTAACGGGATGAGCTATCGCAGTCGTAATCAGGAATTTTCAAACAGCGCCCTGGTTGTTTCGGTCGGGCCGGATGATTTCGCTGGCCGCGACGCCCTGGCCGGGGTCCGGTTTCAAAGACAATGGGAGGCGGCGGCTTTTGCGGCCGGCGGCGGCCAATACCTGGCGCCGGCTCAGAATCTTCTCGGTTTTCTCGGTACCGGGACCGGGCCGCTCCGTTCCAGCTGTCGATCGGGAGTGCACGAGGCGGAATTGAGCCGGACCCTGCCGGTCGAAGTTGTTTCGGCACTTCGCCGGGCGCTGCCGTACTTTGATCGCAAGTTGAAAGGGTTTGTTACCGGTGATGCTGTTCTGGTCGGAATTGAATCGCGAACCTCGGCGCCGCTGCGCATCGTCCGGAATACGGCCGGTGAATCCGAGTCGCACCCGGGGCTGTATCCGGCCGGAGAAGGGGCCGGCTATGCCGGCGGTATCATGAGTGCGGCTCTCGACGGGCTGAAATCAGCCGACAGAATTTGTCAAAATATCAAGGATGGAGTTGTCAGTGAATAAAACCTTTGTTGAAAATGTTCGGGAAAGAGATGTTGTTGAAACGGTTTTTCTGGTCCGGGATAAAACCCTGGCGATGGCCAAAAACGGTAAGCCTTACCTGACCCTGAAGCTTATGGACCGTACCGGTGAACTCGAAGGCCGGGTCTGGGACAATGCTGAATCGTTATCGACCCAGTTCGCCAAGGATGATTTTGTTCAGGTCCGCGGCAAGGCAAGCCTTTATCTCGGGAAAATGCAGCTGGTCGTTCAGGAGCTGGTGCGGCTTGATGACAGTCATATCGACCTCGCTGACTTTCTGCCAGTGTCAAAAGTACCGATTCCGGAGTTGCAGGAACGGCTCCGGCAGAAAGTTGCATCGATTGAAACGGCACATTTCCGAAAGATGATGGAGCTGTTTATTGACGATCAGGAGTTCCTTGCCATGTACAGTTCTGCTCCGGCCGCCAAATCAATGCATCACGTTTTTCTCGGCGGACTTCTCGAGCATTCTCTGGCGGTATCGGATCTGGTCGAGGATGTCTGTAAACGTTACCCGGATCTCAATCGGGACCTGCTTCTGCTCGGAGCGTTTCTGCACGATGTCGGCAAGGTGAGTGAACTCAGTTACAGCCGGAGTTTTGACTACACCGACGAAGGCAAGCTTCTCGGGCACATTATGATCGGGGTCGAGATGATCGATGCCCGGATCCGGCAGATTGACAACTTTCCGGAACGTGACGCCGTGCTGCTCAAGCATCTGCTGCTGTCACATCATGGCCAGTATGAGTACGGTTCACCGAAGCGACCCAAGACCCTTGAAGCAATCGTCCTTAATTTCCTCGACGACCTCGATTCGAAGATGAACGGGGTTCAGAGCCATATCGACAAGAACAGCCGGCACGACTCCGACTGGACGACTTACCACCGGCTGTATGATCGCTATTTTTACGCAGGTGCAGATTCCCGGGATTTACCGGACACCCCGGAAGCTCCCGATACCGTTACCGATGCAGGACGAAATGTGAAGGCTGAAGCTAAGGAACAAAGAAATTCGCAGCTCGGCGTGACACTCGGTGAGAGAATGAAGGGCGAGAGTCTGGATCTTTTTTCGGCGGCAGCGAAGGGGGAGGCGGACAATGCGGATTAAAATCTTTCCGGTCGGGCCGCTGCAGGTTAATTGCTCCATCCTGGTTTGTGAAGAGAGTGGCCAGGCCGTGGTCATCGACCCGGGTGAGGATGGGGAGCTGATTCTGCAGGAACTCGAACGGCAGCAAGCCGCATTGAAGATTGTGGTCAACACGCACGGTCATTTTGATCATATCGGTGCCAATGCCGCGTTGATTGATGCGACCGGGGCCGAACTGATGATCCATTCAGCCGACCTGCCGGTCCTGCAGCAGGCGGCAACACATGCCCAGATTTACGGTTTAAACTTCGTCCCGTCACCCGAACCGACCCGCTTGCTGGAAGAGGGCGACCGGGTCGAGGCCGGAACGATCGGGCTGGCGGTTCTGCATGTTCCCGGACATTCGCCGGGGGCGATTTGCCTGGTCGCTGATCGCGATGTTTTTGTCGGTGACTGCCTCTTTGCCAGTTCGATCGGCCGGACCGATCTTCCGGGCGGTAATCATGATCAATTGATTTCCGGCATCCGGGAAAAGTTGCTGGTTCTGCCGGATGATATGGTGGTTCATCCCGGACATGGGCCCGATACGACAATTGGTCGTGAAAAAAAACATAACCCGTTTTTCTAGATTAGACGGAGGGATTGACGATGCTGAGTGGAAAAACGATTGTCCTCGGTGTGACCGGTGGCATTGCTGCCTACAAGTCGGTTGAACTGCTCCGCCTGCTGACCAAATCCGGGGCCGCGGTGCACGTTATAATGACCCGGAGCGCCGCTGAGTTCGTCGGTCCGCTGACCTTTCAGACCCTGTCCGGGAATCCGGTTCACACCGAACTGTTCGACCTCTACCAGGAGAGTGAAATCGGCCATATATCACTTGCCGATCGGGCCGATCTTGTCCTCGTTGCTCCGGCAACGGCTAACATTATCGGCAAGGTTGCAAACGGTATTGCTGATGATCTGCTGACGACGACGATTATGGCAACCCGAAGCCCGGTGCTGTTTGCTCCGGCGATGAATGTCAATATGTGGGAAAATCCACTTTATCGGGAGAACCAACAGAAGCTCGAAAAATACGGTTATCTTTTTGTAGAACCAGACTCCGGTTTCCTCGCATGTGGCTGGGATGGCAAGGGGAAGCTTCCTGATCCGCAACTTTTATTCGACCGGGCTGCTGCGACACTGCATCCTTCCGACCTGGTCGGCGAAAAAGTTGTTGTCACGGCTGGCCCGACTCGTGAGGAGATCGATCCGGTCCGCTACATCAGTAATTATTCTTCCGGACGGATGGGTTACGCGAT
This sequence comes from Desulfuromonas sp., assembly GCA_002869615.1. NCBI lineage: Bacteria > Pseudomonadati > Thermodesulfobacteriota > Desulfuromonadia > Desulfuromonadales > Desulfuromonadaceae > Desulfuromonas > Desulfuromonas sp. Next base: position 11,671 of record PKUH01000022.1, read on the forward strand.
CGCCGCGGCGGCGACGCAAAGGGGGGCTGAGGTAGTGCTTGTTTCGGGTCCGACGGCACTCACTCCCCCAGCCGGGGTAGAACTGGTCAGGGTCGAGAGCGCTGCCGAGATGTACCAGGCGGTAATCGATCATTCTGGATCGGCGACGATAGTAGTTAAGGCGGCTGCTGTTGCCGATTATCGCCCGATTGAGCGTGCTTCTACTAAAGTTAAAAAGGGTGGAAAAAAAGACTGGACTCTCGCAATGGAGAAGAATCCTGACATACTGGCTGAGCTTGGTGCGATGAAGAAGAATTGGACGCTAATCGGTTTTGCCGCCGAAACTGATGACCTGCTTGCCAATGCGCGGAAGAAACTTGAAGCGAAAAATCTTGATATAATTGTCGCCAACGATGTGACCTGCGCCGGCGCCGGGTTTGATGTCGATACCAATCTGGTCCGTTTTTTGTATCGCAACGGTGAAAGTGAAGAGCTTCCGAAGATGACAAAGCTCGAGGTTGCTCACACCCTGTTCGATCGGCTTGCCAAATCGAAGAAAAGTTAATCCTCTCGCGAGAGGACTTCGAGGATGTGGTCCGGGTTGGTAATCGCCTGCCGGAATTTCGGTCGAAGCATCGTCAGGTGGTTTTCGATCTCGTGCTCACTCAGTTTTCCTTCCTGCCAGAGCAGCTTAAGGTTTTTGCGGATGATCTTGGCGGTATCGATAGCGCGTTCTCCGGTTGGGTCGGCCTGCCAGTATGGGCTCTCTTCCATCTGGCAGAGAACGCTCGAAACAGCTTCACCGGCAAGGGATAAATACTCATCAAGATGATCTTCGGCGAGTGTCCATTTCGAGCCGGTCGCCATCGATCGCATCATTTTCTGCCACTGCTGGAGACGATTGAGAAAAAGTAGTGAGTTGAATATCCGCTTGTTGGTTGAAAAGGAAAAAATAGTGTCCGAGAGGACGCTGCGCATCATGGTATCGTTGACGCTGAAGTTTTTCCGACCGATTTCCCGGGCCATGCTCCATATCTGGGGATCGATGGAGCCTTCAACCCTGACCTCCCAGTAGGTATGTTTGAGCAGGGCCGTGTTGAAGGTGCGGATCATCTTGAATGGTACAAAATAGGAGTGAGCGATAGTGTCGGCGGCAAGATGGGCCAGGTATCCATAGCCGCAGGCTCGTTGCCGGTCGCTGTCAGCCGCTTGCAAAACTTTCATCCCCATTCTCCACGAGTGGCAATGCTTCAGGTAGTGCGTATATTTTTTCCCGATTGTGATGTCGGCACTGATGCATCCGTAGAGGAAATCGTGCGGGTGTTGTAGCAGAATCGCCTGCAGAGCTGCTGGCAGTATATTGAGATTATTGAGGATGCCTGATCCGAGTTGCAGATGGACACCGATGCCCCAGGCCAGAGCCTCGGACGGAATCAGTAGAATAAAGATCGTTGCGATAAATAAAATAAAAGCCATGAGGCTGTAAACATCCTGAGTTATGTAATAGAATAGTCGACTAGAACAGGACTGTAAAGTATCTATGCCCAAGGAACTGAAATCTGAACTGAAAAACCTGCTGGGTGAAGCCCGCGGAGTTCTTGAGGATCTGCAACGGCTCGGCCTCGGGAGCGTGCAGCCGCCCGATCCTGCAGATGAAGAATCTCTCTGTACGATCGATTCGGCTGATCCGGGCTGTCGCACCGAGACCCTGATCGATATCGCCAATGATCTTGGTGATTGTCAGCGTTGCGGTCTCTGTGCTGAACGGAAAAAGATCGTCTTTGGCGTTGGTCATGCGCAGGCCGAACTCGTTCTGGTCGGTGAAGGTCCGGGCCGGGAAGAGGATGAGAAAGGCGAGCCGTTTGTTGGCGAGGCGGGTCGATTGCTCGACCGGATTCTGCTCGCCATGGGGTTGCAGCGCAGTGATGTCTATATCTGCAATGTCGTCAAGTGCCGACCGCCGGGTAATCGTGATCCGCAGCCGGACGAGATCGCTGCCTGTGAACCTTTTCTGCAACGCCAATTGGCAGCGATCCGGCCTCGCGCCATCATTGCCCTCGGCAAATTCGCCGCCCAAACTCTGCTGCAGCAGGATGCCCCGATTTCCCGCTTGCGCGGCACCTGGACAGAATATCACGGAATCCCGTTGATGCCGACTTTCCATCCGGCCTACCTGTTGCGAAACCCCCTCGGGAAAAAAGAAGTCTGGGATGACATGAAGCAGGTGTTGAAACATCTGCGCCATGAGCAGGAATGAATGTGACTGAAACGCTACTGCTCAGTATCGATTCGGTGACGATGCGTCGCTCCGACAAGGATGGCGTGAAACGGACCATTCTTGATAATGTCAGTGTCGATATCCCCGCCTCGAGTGTCGTTGCCTTGATCGGCCCTTCCGGCTCCGGCAAGTCGACTCTCCTGCGCTTGCTGAATCGTCTGGATGACCCCGATTCCGGATCGATCCGGTTTTCCGGTAAAGAGATCGCTCGCTGCGATCCCCTGCAACTGCGGCGCCAGATCGGGTTGGTTTTGCAAAAACCATTCATGTTTCCGGGGAGTGTTGTCGATAATCTGCTCTATCCCTCGACAACCCGCGGTCAAGCACCACCTTCGGACACTGCTCTTGCCGAAGTCATGAAGATTTGTGATGTTGCCGGGGAATGGCTTGACGAGCCGGCCCGTAAACTTTCGGTCGGTCAGCAACAGCGGGTCAGCATCGCCCGGACCCTCTTGAATCAGCCGAGTGTTCTGCTCCTTGATGAACCGACCAGTTCTCTCGATCCGGATACAGCCGACAGAGTGCTTGGCCGATTGTGCACCTATATGCGCGAAAAAGGCAGGGCATTGCTTGCGGTAACGCACGATCATATCCTCGCCCGCAAGTATGCCGACCGGATTCTGAACTTGGCCAATGGTTCCCTTGGCGATGCCGGCGGAGGTGAGTGAAAATGCAGAAATCTGCACTGATTGATCTCGGCCTGCTCGATCTTGCTATTTTATATGGCTTGCTCCTGCTGGTTATCGGGCTGGCCCGCCGGAACCGGTTCGGCCAGGAGAAGGAGATGCTTGTCGCATCGGTCCGCATGTTCGTTCAGTTGCTCGCCGTCGGCTACGTCCTCAAGGTCATTTTCGCCATCGATCAAGCCTGGGCGGTCATGCTGATCCTGGTTTTGATGCTGGTTATTGCTGTTCAGATGACGGTTGCCCGGGTCCAACAGAGGATGCCGGGCATCTATCGGATCGTTGCGAGTGCGCTGTTCCTTGGGTGCGGATGTACGACTTTTATCTTTTGCGGACTGATTATCGGGCTCTCGCCATGGTATGACCCCCGTTACCTTATTCCGCTGGCCGGGATGATCATCGGAAATTCGATGACCGGATCGAGTCTGGCTGCCGAACGCCTGACGGCTGAAATCAATGATCGTCGGGAAGAGATTGAAACCGCACTCTCTCTCGGGGTCAGCTCGTTACGGGCGGCCCGCCCGGCCGTGCACAGCGCCTTCCGGGCGGCCCTGATACCGACAGTCAATGCGATGGCGGCGATGGGGATTGTTTTTCTGCCCGGGATGATGACCGGCCAGATTCTTTCGGGGACGGAACCGCTGCTCGCTGTGCGGTACCAAATTGCGATAATGTGTGTTATAACCATCAGTGTTGCATTGACTTCCTGTCTCATAGTCTGGCAGGGGGTGCGGAGTTTTTTTACCGAAAACCATCAGCTCCGCGAATGATCGGGGCCCGCTGGAAGTGTGGCCGGAGGGTTTATGGCTATTGATGTTTCCATGAAAATCCTGTTGCTGGACAGTTCCAAATTCTTTCGGACAATCGAAAAGCAGTTCCTGGCCAAAACGCCGGCCGAGGTGTATGAGGCCGACAACGGTGAAGAGGGTTTCCGCATCTGCAAAGAGCAGAAGCCCGACCTGGTCTACCTTTCCTACGAATTGAATGATATGACCGGGCCCGAATGCTGCCGCAAGATAAAAGCTGATCCCGGCCTGCGGTCGCTACCGGTGGTCATGGTCTGCGATCAAAATGCCAAAGATCAGCTCGATGCCAGCCGTAAGGCCGGGGCTGAAGGTGTTATTACCAAGCCGATTGACCGGCACAAGTTTATGGAGACCGGCAGGCATTTTCTGCCGACGATTCGCGAACCGCGCCGCACCTGCCTTTTTCCTGCTTCCTATACTGTAGATGGCAAGAGCTATACCGGTAAATGCCTCGATATCAGCAGCGGCGGTCTTTTTATCGACAGCCCGGACCGCTTCGGCATCGGTAAGGTTTTTGATGTGGAATTCAACCTGCCGGGGCAAGGTAGCGGGACGATCAAATGCCGCGGCACGATTGCCTGGTACAATGAACGGCCGAATCCGACCAAGCCGAATTACCCGCTCGGTTTTGGTGTCCGATTCATCGAGATCAGCCAGGTCGCCCTGAGCGCCATCGAGCAGTTCACCAAGCGATAAGCCCTGTCTTTACTGTTCCAGGTCATTCCTTTCAGGCAGGGCTTCCGGCAAACTCTCATTTTAAATAAACCGGGAGTAGGCTCTCTTGAGACCTGCCAGGGGGAGATACTATGAAACGATTGAATATAAAGGTTAATCTTCTGGTTCTGCTTGTTGCAACCTTCATTGTGTTGCCTTTGTCTGCGCAGGCCGCGCATCATGAGAAGCAACAAACGACTGCCGCCGACGTCAGGGATGAAGTGGGTGAAGCCTATAAGGTTTTCAGCCGTTATACCCTTCAACAACGTGACGAAGCTGTCGATGCAGCAGAGAAGCGACTGAAAGAACTTGATGCAAAGATCGAAGAAGTTGAACAGGATATCAAGGCCAACTGGAAAAAAATGAATCAGGCGGCGCGAAAAGAGGCGAACCAGACCTTAAAGTCGCTGCGTCAACAGCGGAACGAGGTTGCTGAGTGGCTGGGAGGTGTCCGACACAGTTCATCGGAAGCCTGGGAAGAAGTGAAAAAAGGTTTTTCCGACAGTTATGATCGACTGAAAAAAGCGTTTGACAAAGCGAGCAAAAAATTCAAGTCGAATTAACCAAGAGCCACGGGTCGGTCCCGGTATTACGGGGGCGACCCGATTTCTGTTTAGAAGTATTATTATAGATCTATCCCCAGCCGTTTCATTTTTTCGACCAAGGTTGTTCTATTAATCTGCAAAAGCGCTGCGGCACGGGCCTTGACGCCATTAGCCAAATGCAAGGAGTCCTCGATCATGGCGCGCTCGATTCCGGTGATTATCGACGGCATGTCGACGCCCTCTTCGGTTATGATCGGATGCGGAACAGCTCCATCTTGCGTGCTTTCGATTTCAGAGATTGCCGGTGGCAGGTCTTGCGGAATAATCAGTTCTCCGTCGGTCAGAGCCACTGTTCGTTCAATGATATTTTCCATTTCCCGGACGTTGCCGGGCCAGTCATAGGATTCGAGCGCTCTGATGGCATCCGCTGAAAAACTCATCTTTTCACGATTCATCGACAGGCAACATTTTTCAAGAAAGTGGCGGGACAGCAGAGCAATATCTTCCTGCCGGTCGCGCAGCGGCGGCAGAAGAATCGGGATAACGTTGAGGCGGTAGTAAAGGTCTTCACGGAAACGTCCGGCCTTGACTTCGTTTTCAAGGGCGGCGTTGGTCGCCGAGATTACCCGGACATTGAGTTCGATCCTTCGACCCGACCCGACCCGTTCAAGTTCCTGTTCCTGCAGTACTCTAAGCAGCTTCATCTGCAGCGGCAGCGGCATGTTGGCTATTTCATCAAGAAAGATCGTACCGTAATTGGCAAGTTCGAACTTGCCCGGTTTGTCGGCGACGGCGCCGGTGAAGGCTCCCTTGACGTGGCCGAAGAGTTCACTCTCCAGCAGGTCGGCCGGAATTGCTCCGCAGTTGATGGCGATGAAGGGATGATCCTTGCGGCTGCTGTTGAAATGGATCGCCCGGGCGACTAACTCCTTGCCGGTTCCTGATTCGCCCAGGACCAGGACGGTCGAATCAGTGTTGATGATTTTCTCCATGCGGCTGAACAGCTGTTGCATTGCCGAACTGTTGCCGATGATGTTGTCAAACTTGTACTTGCCGCGCAGTTGCTGCCGCAGGTAAAGGTTTTCAGCGACGAGTTTGCCTTGTTCAAGGGCCTTGTTGATGACGATTTGCAGTTCATTGAAGTTCAGTGGTTTGGTAATGTAGTCGAAAGCCCCTTCCTTCATCGCCTCGACAGCCGTTTCGGCCGACCCCATGCAGGTGATCATGATGACGCTCGAGTGCGGGCGATTGGCCCGGATCCATTTCAGGATGTCGATGCCGGTGGCATCCGGCAGGATGAGATCGGCAATGATGATATCGAAGCGGTTCCGGTCAAGGGTGTCGTAGGCATCGGCGGCGTTGCCGGCGGTCGTGACCTCGTAGCCGGTGCTGTTCAGCAGGGTGGTTAATGCTTCGCGACTGCTCGGCTCGTCGTCGATCAGCAGGATATGTGCTTTCGTCTTCATAAGAATTGTGATCCACGTAGCGTCATGATTTTGACGTTTTGAATAAAAGTACCATTATTTCAGGGTGACATGCAAGGTAAAATCTTCAGCGGTTTCAGCGGCTTAAGATGTCGAATGCAAATTGACACGTATTGATTGACTGATAGACTCAAAACATGTACAGGCTGATCAGAATATTTTTTTCCGGGTTGTTGCTGGTGGTCGGATTAGTGTCTTTAATGACACTGGAACTTCCAGCCAGCTCTGATGCAATCCATGGCGTCCGAATTGTCTCTTCGATTAATCCGGTTGTCGCAGGTTTTCTCCGGCAGGAGATTTCCCGGGCAAATGAAGCCGGGGCGGCAGCCTTTCTTCTTGAACTTGATACCCCGGGCGGCCTCGACACCGCCATGCGCGAAATTATCAAGCAGATGCTCGGTTCAAAGATCCCGGTCATCGTCTATGTTTATCCGCCGGGAGCCCGGGCTGCATCGGCCGGGGCGCTCATGACCCTGGCCGCCGATTTTGCCGTCATGGCACCGGGCACCAACCTCGGGGCGGCAACGCCGGTCAGTATCGGCAGCGGGTCCGGCGGCCAGCAGACGATGGACGAGACGATGAAGGCCAAGGTCGTCAATGATGCCGTCGCCTATGCCCGGAGCATCGCCCGGCAGAAGGGCCGTAACCAGGAGTGGGCCGAACAGATCATCCGTGAGAGTATCTCGACGCCGGCGAACGAGGCGCTGGAATTGAAGGTCATCGACCTGATTGCCGAGAACGAACAGGCTCTTCTCGACGCGCTGGACGGGCGGTCTTATCTGCGCAACGGTGAATCCTTAACCCTGAAAACAGCCGGCAAATCTCTGAAATTTTCCGAGATGAACTGGCGTCAGAAGATCCTCAACACGATCAGTAATCCGAATGTCGCCTACATGTTGCTGATGCTCGGCATTCTCGGCATCTTCTTCGAGATCTCGCAGCCCGGTGTGATCCTGCCGGGCGCGGTTGGCGCTCTGGCGTTGCTGCTCGCGTTTATCGGTCTGCAGATGTTGCCGGTCAATTATGTCGGGGTCCTGCTGATTGTGCTGGCCGTTGTTCTGTTTATCCTGGAAATAAAAATTATCTCATACGGAATGCTCACCATCGGTGGAATCATCGCCCTGACCATCGGCTCAATGATTCTGATTGACGGCTCCGAGCCGTACCAGCAGATATCTCTCGCCGTGATCATCGCCACGGTCTCGGTATTCAGTGGATTTTTTGCCATCGCCCTCTATTTTATTGTGCGGACCCAGCAGCGGCCGGCGGTCTCCGGCCTTGCGGCGATGGTTGGTGAACGGGGCGAGGCCGCGACTGACATCAAGGGCGAGGGCCGGGTGTTTGTTCACAGTGAGTATTGGACTGCCGTTTCCAATGAACCAATCAGGCAGGGGGACGAGATCGAGGTTGTCGGAATGCTTGACCGCATGAAACTTGAAGTCAGGAAAGTCAGCTCAGAACCGGAATCGAAGGAGGAGTAAGATGATACCAGTCGGATTCATTGGATGGGCGATCGTTATCGCTCTGGTGCTCGTGATTATCGGCAGTGCAGTCCGGATTCTAGTCGAGTATGAGCGGGGCGTGGTTTTTCGTCTCGGGCGGTTCGCCGGGATCAAAGGTCCGGGACTCCGTTTCATTATTCCGGTCATTGACCGGATGGTGAAAGTCCCGCTCCGGACAGTGGCGATGGACGTACCGCCGCAGGACATTATTACCAAGGATAATGTTTCGGTTAAGGTCAATGCCGTCCTCTACTTTCGGGCGGTTGAACCTGACAAGGCGTTGATCGAAGTGGAGAATTATCTCTACGCGACCAGCCAGCTTGCTCAAACCACCCTCCGTTCGGTGCTCGGCCAGTCGGAACTCGACGAGCTGCTGACTCACCGCGACAAAATCAATCAGGAGCTGCAGACCATCCTTGACCGTCAGACCGATGCCTGGGGAGTCAAAATTTCCAATGTCGAGGTTAAACACATCGACCTGCCGGAGAACATGCAGCGGGCAATGGCACGGCAGGCAGAGGCCGAGCGGGAGCGACGTTCCAAGATTATTCACGCTGCCGGCGAATTCGAGGCGTCGAAGAAGCTGGCTGAAGCGGCCAAGGTTATCTCGGCGCAGGAGAGCGCATTGCAGCTCCGTTTTCTGCAGACCTTGACCGAAGTTGCGGCGGAAAAGAACTCGACCATACTGTTCCCGTTGCCGATCGATTTGCTGAAGCCGTTTATTCAGGACAAAGACAAGTAAAGTCAAGTGTCGGTTTCACCTTGAGCAGACTGCGTGAGAATAAAATCTTTAAGGCAGTTTTAACGGAGAGACGCAGAGGCGCTGAGAGAGGCATAAATAAGAAAAAATTCAAAAAACCATAATCCTTTTATCTCTCCCTTTTGATCCCTCTCCTTTAAGTCTGGTTTCTTTTCAAATATACCGGGTTGCTGGCGGCGCCTGTCATAGACATGATAAGCCTCTGCGCTATATCGCATTTCTTGTGAAAAAAGGTCTAAAAAGCTCCGTGATTCCGGCAGGTTACAAAATAGAACGATATTTTATCTTGACATTAATTGCTGTTTTCTGATTATATGGGCTCCCCTGCATGGGGTGTAAGTTATTAATTTTATTATAAAAATTCATTTTTACTAAAATATTTCGGGGAATTTTTGATCAGGCTGAAGCTGCATTGACGACCGGGGAAAGTCGTACAAGCCGATGCCTGGCCCAATCAAGATTTACAATAAAAACAGCTGCTTTCTGGAGGAGGTTGCATGGCTGTCAAGAAATTCAAGAAGATTATGGCGGCAAACCGGGGCGAGATCGCCATCCGGATATTCCGGGCCTGTACCGAGCTCGGTATCAGTACCGTCGCCATCTATTCGGAAGAGGATCGTCTCTCCCTGCATCGTTACAAGGCCGATGAAGCCTACCTGGTCGGCAAGGGGAAGGGGCCGATCGATGCCTACCTGTCGATCGATGAAATTATCGATCTGGCGCGGCGCAAGGATGTTGATGCCATCCATCCCGGCTACGGGTTCCTTTCGGAAAATGCCGAATTTGCCGAGGCCTGCGAGCGGGCCGGAATTACCTTTATCGGCCCGGGCGCTGATATCCAGCGCGGACTCGGCGACAAGGTTGCCGGTCGTGAAGTCGCGCTGGCAGCCGGGGTACCGGTGGTGCCGGGAACCGAAGAGCCGGTCAAGACCGATGAAGAGGCACTGATCTTTGCCAAGGAGGCCGGTTACCCGGTTATCGTCAAAGCCTCAGCCGGTGGTGGCGGGCGAGGCATGCGGGTAGCCTATAACCAGAAAGAGTTGCTCGAAGGGGTCAAGTCGGCCGCCTCGGAAGCCAAAGCGGCGTTCGGTAATGATGCTGTTTTCATCGAGAAGTACATCGAGAATCCGAAGCATGTCGAGGTGCAGATCCTCGGTGACACTCACGGCAATGTTGTTCATTTCTACGAGCGCGACTGCTCGATCCAGCGGCGTCATCAGAAGGTCATCGAAATTGCGCCGTCGCTCTACCTGAACGACAAAAAGCGGAAAGAGTTATGCGGCTTCGCGATGAAGATTGCCGGGCAGGTTAATTACGTCAACGCCGGCACGATCGAATTCCTGATGGACAAGAAAGGCAACTTCTACTTCATCGAGGTCAATCCGCGTATCCAGGTCGAGCATACCGTTACCGAACTGGTGACGATGCGCAACCTGGTGCAGGCGCAGATTCGCGTTGCCGAAGGCTACAAGCTCTCCGATCCGGAGATTGGCATCAAGAGCCAGAAGGACATCGAACTGCGTGGCTACGCCATCCAGTCGCGAATCACCACCGAGGATCCGAATAACCAGTTCGCGCCCGATTATGGAACGATCAAGGCTTACCGGACCGCCGCCGGTTTCGGGGTTCGTCTCGATGCCGCCGCCGGTTATGCCGGGGCGATCATAACCCCGCATTACGATTCGCTTCTCGTCAAAATTTCAACCTGGGGCCTGACCTTCGGCGATGCCTCACGCACCATGCACCGGGCGTTACAGGAGTTCCGGATCCGTGGCGTCAAGACCAACATCGGCTTCCTCGAAAAGGTGATTACCCATCCGGTGTTCCTTGATGGCAAATGTGACACCTCGTTCCTCGAGAAGCACCCGGAAGTGTTTGAACTTCGCGAAAAGAAAGATCGCGCCAACAAGATTCTCAGCTTTATCGGCGATGTGTCGGTCAATGGCTACCCGGGTATCTCTCCTGAGAAACGGCTGCGGTTCCGCAACTTGCGCGAGGCCGACATTCCGTCAGTTGCATACGGCCAGGCCCATCCTCGCGGCACCCGTGACATCCTGCTTGCCAAGGGGCCTGAAGGGCTGGCCAAGTGGGTGCTTGACGAAAAAAAACTGCTGGTGACCGATACCACCTGGCGTGATGCTCACCAGTCGCTGCTGGCGACCCGGGTCCGGACCGAAGATCTCGACAAGATCGCCCACGCCACGGCTCACCTCGGCGGCGGACTCTTCTCGCTCGAGATGTGGGGCGGTGCGACCTATGATGTCTCCATGCGCTTTTTGCGGGAAGATCCCTGGTAGCGTCTCGAGCGGTTGCGCAAAAAGGTGCCGAACATCCTGTTCCAGATGTTGCTGCGTGGTTCCAACGCCGTCGGCTACACAAATTATCCCGATAACGTCGTCCAGGATTTTACCGTCAAGGCGGCCGAAGTCGGGGTCGATGTTTTCCGGATTTTCGACTCGCTCAACTGGACCAGGGGAATGCAGGTTGCCATGGAAGCGGTCCGCGAGCGAACCGACGCCGTCTGCGAAGCGGCAATGTGCTACACCGGTGATATCCTCGATCCGAAGCGTGACAAATATCCGCTCAAATACTATGTCGATCTCGGCAAAGAGCTTGAAAAAATGGGTGCCCACATATTGGCAATCAAGGATATGGCCGGATTGCTCAAGCCGTTTGCCGCCGAAAAACTGGTGAAGGCGCTCAAACAGGAGATCAGTATACCGATTCACCTGCATACCCACGATACGTCGAGCAACGGTGGGGCGATGCTGTTGATGGCGGCCCAGGCCGGGGTCGATATCGTCGATACGGCAATCTCCTCGGTGTCTGGCCTGACTGCCCAGCCTAATATGAACTCGCTGCTGGCAGCACTTGAAGGGAGTATCTGGGATCCGCAACTCGATAACGAAGGACTGCAGAAGCTCGCCAACTACTGGGAGACGGTTCGGACCTATTATGCTCCGTTCGAATCGGAGCTGCGCAGCGGCACCGCCCAGGTTTATCATCACGAAATTCCCGGCGGTCAGTACTCGAACTACAAGCCGCAGGTCGAGGGGCTCGGACTCGGCCACCGCTGGGAAGAATGCAAGGAGATGTACCGAAAGGTTAATTTCATGTTCGGCGATGTCATCAAGGTCACCCCGTCATCGAAAATTGTTGGTGACATGGCGATGTTCATGGTCCAGAACAATCTTGAGCCGGAGGATGTTTTCGAACGGGGCGAGGATCTGGCCTTCCCGCAAAGCGTCATTGATTTCTTCAAGGGTATGATTGGTCAGCCGGTCGGTGGTTTTCCGGAGCGGCTGCAGGCGATTATCCTCAAGGGTGAACAGCCGTTGACCTGTCGTCCAGGTGAAATGCTCGAACCGATTGATTTCGATGCCAAGAAGGAAGAACTCGAGAAAAAACTCGGCCACCAGGTTCCTGATCGTGATCTCCTCTCGGCAGTCCTTTATCCCGGTGTTTTCGAGGAGTTCTACCGTTTCCGTCAGGAATTCTCAGATACTTCGGTTCTGCCGACGCCGGTATTTTTCTTTGGTCTTGAACCGGGAGATGAAACCTACATCGAGATCGAAGAAGGCAAGACCCTGATTATCAAACTTAACGCCATTGGACGAATTCAGGATGACGGCACCCGCAACATCTACTTCGAGCTCAACGGTGAGCCACGCGTTGTCGTGATTCGCGACAACTCGGTTGAATCGAGTGAAGAGGCGCACCAGAAGGCCGATCCGGACGATGCGAGGCAGGTCGGCGCGCCGATGCCGGGCAAGATCTTCAAGCTACTGGTCGCTGTCGGCGATGCGGTCAAGGCAGGTGAGACCCTGTTGACCACCGAGGCAATGAAGATGGAAACCAACGTCAAGGCGAAAAAGGACGGGGTGATTGCCGACCTCAGGTTCGGTGAAGGAGCCCAGGTCGATCAGGGCGATCTTCTGGTGATGATGGAGTAAGGCTGGCAACTTTGACGAGTTGGTAGTAACCAATACTGCAAAAGCGGGGACAGAATCGATTCTGTCCCCGCTTTTAATTTCAGGTAATGAGCAACCCGAGCCCACTCCCCAGCGCGGCCAAAACAAAGCTGATTAATGTCCATTTCTGAGCTGGAATAATTTCCGTTGTTTTATTTTTTTGCATCAGCCTGATCGCGGCCATGATGCCGAACGGCATGCCGATTATGCCGAGTCTTATTCCTTCATTGAGACCGACAACCGGAAGAACAAGCAACAACAGGTACGCTACAATTATCATTGTCATGAATAACCATTCGGCACTATTTCGACTTAACCTGACAACGAGATTCTTCTTGCCGGCGGCGAGGTCGGCGTTGCGGTCCGGAAACTCATTGATCACCAGAAAGGCAGCTATCAGGATACCGAGCGGTAGTGAAAGCAGGATGACATCTGTTGGCAACGTGTGTCTTTGCACCAGGTAGGTGCCGCAACAGATCAGTGGTCCATAGGTGACGGCGACGGCCAGTTCACCAAATCCGCGGTAGGAGAGTTTGGCCGGTGGTGCGTTGTAGAAATAGGCAAGACCAACACCGATCAAGCCGATTACAAAAATAAGGGGCTCACGGTAGAAAGTGATCACAAATCCGGCGGCGATACCGTGCAGATAGAAGAGAGCGGCGACGGCGAAGGTTTGTCGGCTGGTCATAAGGCCATCGACAATAACCCGTTTTCCTCCCGAAAATGGGCTTTGATCCTCATCGTTGACTCCCATATCCGCTTCGTAATCAAAAACTTCTCCCGAAGCGTTCTTGGCCGCTTCCAGGAAAAATATACCTGCCACCGTTAATGCCAGCCATCCCCAGTGAATCGAGCCGACAGATGCAGCAATGCAGGTACCGAGGAATATGGAGGATATCGATGCAAGACTGATTTTCGGGTCGATGAGGCGCCAGATGCCGAGCAGGATGTTTCCGGTTACTGCAGTATTTTCTGCATGTGCGTGATTGTTGTTGATGATCTGTTCGGATGAAGACGCAGATAGATGCATTGGATCCATTTTGCCCTCCATAATGTTAGAGATATTTAACTTTAGGCCGAATCCTTGTGAATGCAACTGCATCGGCTCATTTTCACGAGAGTCATGCGCAGTTTCATGATTGTAGAGATTTAGGACCTGAATAGGTCGGGGGGGGATTGGAACCCGGATTGATTGCAGTGAAAAGTTGCCGGCGTGATATTTTCAGGACTTATTCGCAACTTGTTTTAAGCCGCAGCTGTCTTTCAGGAGCCTTATTTGCACATATACTCGATAATTTCATCGATAAATTCATCGCCATAGCGTTCGAGCTTGGTCTGACCCACTCCATTAATGCCGAGCATATCTTCTCGGTTGGTCGGCAGGGTCGCCGCCATCTCGGCAAGTGAACCATCGCCGAAAACGACATAAGGCGGCACGCCGTCACGATCGGCGATCTGTTTGCGCCTGGCGCGCAGTAACTGGAACAGATCCTCGTCGTATTCGATACCTGCAATTTTACGAGCTGGTTTCTTGTTGCGTTCGGGTTTGACCCGCAATCGGCTTAATGACAGTTTTTTTTCACCACGTAAAAGTGGCCGGGCGGCTTCAGTCAGTTTGATTATCGAATAGTTGGCCATGTCCTGTTCGAGGTAGCCGAGGTGGATCAGTTGTCGCAACAGGTGGCTCCAGTGATCCTGATTCTGGTCTTTGCCAATACCCCAGGTTGAGAGTTTTTCATGCTGCAGCGAGTAGATTCGTTCTGTTTTGGCGCCACGTAATACATCAACAACGTGGCCGATGCCGAAACGCTGGCCAACGCGGAACACACAGGAGAGAGCTTTGCGGGCATCCTCCGTCGCATCAAATGATTCCGGCGGGTCAAGGCAGATATCACAGTTACCGCAATCCTCTCCGAGTTGTTCACTGAAGTAGCCAAGCAGGGCACGGCGACGGCAGGTGCCGGATTCGGCAAAAGCGGCCATGGCATTCAATTTCTGAATTTCAATCCGGTTCTGCTCCGGATTGCCCCCCTGTTCAATCAACCCCCGGGAGAGGGCGATGTCACCATAGCCGAAGAGCAACAAGGCTTCGGCTGGCAGGCCATCACGCCCGGCCCGGCCGGTCTCCTGATAGTAGCTTTCGATATTCTTCGGGAGGTCGTAGTGCACGACAAAACGAACATTTGGTTTATCGATTCCCATACCAAAGGCAACCGTGGCGACGACGATCTGTATATCATCACGCAGAAACTGTTCCTGAACCGTTCGACGGGTCTCGGCGTTGAGCCCGGCATGGTAAGCCGCAGCCTTGTACCCGTCGTCCTGAAGTTTTGCGGCAATACTTTCCACCCGTTTACGGCTCAAGGCGTAAACGATGCCCGATTCCTCCTGCCGACCGGAGAGAAATCGCCGCAGCTGCTCGGCCGGTTTTTTTTTGTCGATCAGGGTATAACGGATATTCGGCCGATCAAAGCTGGCACATATCTGGAGTGGTTTGTTGAGACTCAGTCGTTGCAGAATATCGCGGCGGGTCTGTTTTTCAGCGGTTGCCGTGAGTGCCAGCATCGGTATTTCGGGGAACTGCTGCCTGAGGGAACCAAGCTGGATATATTCGGGACGGAAATCATGCCCCCATTGGGAAACACAGTGAGCTTCATCAATGGCAAAAAGGGCGATCTCGAGTTCCTCCAGTCTTTTCCTGAAACCATTGTTCAAGAGTCGCTCCGGCGCAACATAAAGCAGGTCAAGTTCACCGGCGTGCAGTTGCGCCAGCACCTGCCGCGCTTCAGCCGCTTTCAACGAGGAATTGTAGCAGGCTGCCCGTACGCCATTGGCAACCAGGGCATCAACCTGGTCTTTCATTAATGAAATCAGGGGGGAGACGACAATTCCGACGCCGGGACGCAGCAGGGCCGGTATCTGGTAACAGATTGATTTACCGCCCCCGGTCGGCATCAGCACGAAGACGTCGTTTCCGGCAACGACCTGGTCGATTATCTGTTCCTGATATTCGCGAAATTCCTGGTAGCCGAAAGTCTGTTGCAGAATCTCTTTGGCGTTGTTGTTTTCGGTCGGGATATGTTTTTCCATTACGATCTTTAACTCTTGATTGATTCGCATGAATCTTGAAAATTCGGTTTCGCAGTATAACCTGACTGAAGTCAATAGTGATAGGGCTCGATGAATAAATATTAGTAAACAGTTGACAGTTATCAGTCGCCAGGAAAAATCTTGTAGAAACTGTCAACTGCCAACTGTGTTATCCTGCTTTACAAATATTTTACAAATCTTTGACCTCCGCATGACGACGTGTGCTGTGAGACGTGATTGACTGGGGCCAACTTGAACAAACCTGGCGACTCACAACTCACAGCAAACGTAAGGAGGAAAGATTCATGAAAACGACACAAAGAATTCTCAGCCCGATCCTGATTATTGCCGCCCTGTTTTTGGTGGTACCGGTGCAGGCACGGCCACTGGTCGAATGCGATCTGAGCCTCGACCGGACTGTTTTGCCGGCCGGGCAGGCGCAGAGGACCGTCATCAAGGTGAATCTCGATGTGCCGGCTATCCCGGTCGAGACTGACAGGCCGGCGGTCAACCTGACCCTGGTTATGGATCGGTCCGGTTCAATGTCGGGACAGAAAATTAATAAAGCGCGTGAGGCGGCCATTACTGCGCTGCGTCGACTCGGGCCGCAGGATCTCTTTTCCCTGGTTGTTTACGATCATAATGTTCAGACTCTGGTGCCGCCGCAGAGTGCGGCCAATACTGAATGGATCGAATCGCGCATCCGCAGTATCGGTACCGGCGGCAACACCGCGCTGTACGGCGCAGTCAGTCAGGGAGCGGCTGAAGTGCGCAAGAATTTACATCGTTCTCATGTGCACCGGGTGGTGCTGCTCTCCGATGGCCTCGCCAATGTTGGTCCGAGTCAGCCGGCTGATCTCGCCCGCCTGGGTGCTGCCCTGATCAAGGAAGGGATTTCGGTCACGACTATCGGTATCGGCACCGATTTTAACGAGGATCTGATGTCTCAACTGGCTGACCGCAGCGACGGCAACCACTATTTTGTTGAATCGAGCCGTGATCTGCCGCGCATCTTCGCGGCTGAACTTGGAGATGTCCTCTCGGTCGCCGCCCGCAAGGTTATTATTGAGATTGATTGCCCGAACGGGGTTCGGCCGCTCCGTATTATCGGCCGTGACGGACGGATTCGTGGCAACCAGGTGCAGATTCATCTGAATCAACTCTATGGTGGGCAGGAAAAGTATGCATTGATTGAAGTCATGGTAGAACCGGGTCGAGAGAATGCGACACAGAAGATTGCTGATGCCCGTTGTTCTTATGAGAACGCCCTGACCAACAAGCCGGAACGTTCGATGTCGGTCGCCTCGGTCCGTTTCTCGAAGAGCCTTGATGACGTGCGACGCTCGGCGAACAAGCCGGTACAGAAGGCCGTGGTTGAAAACGAGCTCGCCGAAGCGCGCGACAAGGCGCTTGACCTCTACAACGCCGGCAAGAAGGATGAAGCGGTGCAGCAGTTAAAAGAAAAGAAAGCCGAGATATCCTCGCGCAGCCAGGCTCTCGGGTTTGACGATATTGCCGAAGAGGCCGAGGAAGAGCTTGCGGAAGATGAAGAGGTCTTTGCCGCACCGAGCATGGCTCCTTCAGTCCCGAAATCGATCCGGTCCGAAAGCTACAAGGTCCGCAAGCAGCAAAAAGATTATTGATCTGCTATGATGTCCGGGGCTGGGATACCTGCTCCGGACGTATTTAACGCAAAGGGAATATGAACTTCCTTGGCGCCTTTGCGACTTGAGTGAGCGAAGCGAACGGGCGTGAGAATAAAAGCTTTAAAGCTGGTTTAACGCAAAGACGCAAAGTTCGCAAAGTTTAAGCAATGCTAAATGCCAAAGCATTTTAACGGAGAGACGCTGAGGCGCAGAGAGGTATACTTTATTTTGTTTTCCTTGGTGTCTCCGTGTCTTGGTGATGATATTGATGATTTTCATCTCTCTCCGCCTCTCCGTTAAAACGAATTTGAATTTCCTTTGCGCCTTGGCGTCTTGAGTGAGCGAAGCGAACGAGCGTTAAGGTTATTTGATTCCAAGGTTTTTTTAATGACCCGATTCAGACTGATCACATCCTGGCTTCTGCTGCTGATCCCGACCCTGTTGTTGGGGGTCGGCGCACTTTACCTGCTCAAGTGTGAGGAGAGCCGACTCGAAGAGTCAGCCAGGGCGACAGCCAGGGATCGGATTGCCGCCATCGCCGGCAATATCGATCTGGCGATCGCCGAGGTCAAGGACGGACTGGTCGAAACCATGCAAGCCCTGCCGCCCGGAAACCTTGAGCAGCAGGCCGATCTGCTTGAGGAGTGGAAACGGAGTAATCCGCTGGTCCGGAATGTCTTTGTCTGGGCGCCGGGCCGCGGTCTGCTCTATCCGGACCCGGAAATGCCGGCAACTGATGAAGAAGCCGGCTTTATCCGCCGCTACCTGCCATTGTTCACCAATCGGGCTGCCTGGGTTGAACTGCCGATGGATCGTTATCCCGAATCGACAGCGCAGGAGCAGGTCAGCAGTATCCTGCTTGATCGCAAGGAGTTGCGCCAACTGGCCAAACAGGCTCCGGCCACGGCATCTGCCGGTCAATCTTACGCGGCAGAAGAGGATGAATCGCCGCTTGGTTCCGGGGGCTGGCGACACTGGTTCGCCGACAATCGATTGCATCTTATCGGCTGGTATGATTCCGGCGGCGGTGCACAACGGATCGGGGTCGAAGTCGAGATGATGGCACTTTTAAGCCGGTTGCTCGGTAACTTTCCGGTCTCACCGCCCTATGGAGAAACCTATGCCCTGGTTGATGGTAACAGCAATGTTTTCCATCAGGTCGGACCGGTTGAAATTGCCAGTCAGAAACCTTTGGCCAGGGTTTCGATCAACGAGCTGCCGCACTGGCAGGTTTCAGCCTACCCGAATCCCGAATCTGCCGTTTCCGAGAGTGGTTTCTTCCTTGTCTCGTCTCTGCTGGTCGGCATTTTTGTCATTGCGATTCTGTTCGGCGGATCACTGCTTCTCTGGCAGGCGCACCGTAATCAACGTGATGCCCGTCAAAAAACTTCTTTCGTCTCAAACGTTTCCCATGAGTTGAAAACACCGTTGACCACCATTCGTATGTACGCCGAAATGCTTGCTGAAGGGAAGATCAAACAAGAGCAAAAACAGCATGACTACCTGCAAACAATTGTTCGGGAAAGCCAGCGTTTGACCCGTCTGGTCAATAATGTGCTCGATTTCAGTCGTCTCGAACAGGGGCGTAAAGAGTTTTCACAAGAGAGGATCGATCTTGCGGCGTTGTTGCACCAGCTTCTGGATAGCCAGTTGGTGCGCCTTGAAGAGGTTGGCCTCCAGTTGTCCC
This sequence comes from Desulfuromonas sp., assembly GCA_002869615.1. Classification (NCBI taxonomy): domain Bacteria; kingdom Pseudomonadati; phylum Thermodesulfobacteriota; class Desulfuromonadia; order Desulfuromonadales; family Desulfuromonadaceae; genus Desulfuromonas; species Desulfuromonas sp. The sequence continues at coordinate 30,816 of PKUH01000022.1, forward strand.
GGAAAATCGGTGAGGTCCCTGTGCCGATCGATTGTGATCGTGATGCTATCGAACAAATCGTACTTAACCTTGTCGACAATGCCATTAAATACGCGGCCGATGGCAAAAAACTGGTGGTTGAGTTGCAGTCCGGGAGTCACTCCGTGGTCGTTCGGGTTCGCGATAACGGACCAGGAATTCCTGCTCAGCACCGTCAGCAGGTCTTTGCTAAATTTCATCGGGTCGATGCTTCCCTGACAACCCGGAAACAGGGAGCCGGCCTCGGTTTGAGTATTGCTCGCCAGCTGGCTGAAGGGGTCGGCGGGTCACTTGCCTTCTGTCCGAATGCCGGAGGGGGTTCCTGTTTTGAACTGTCGCTGCCGATGGGAATAAACTGATGCGTACACGGATCCTGATCGCTGAAGATGATGCCAGCCTCCGGGTCGGACTGGTTGACCTACTCGAAGCAGAAGGTTATTCGATTATTATTGCCGAAAATGGTCAGCTGGCGCTTGATAAATATCGCGAGGCAAAACCTGACCTCGTAATCCTCGATGTCATGATGCCGGAAATGAGCGGCTACGATGTTTGCCGCGAGATCCGCAAGGAGGACAGTCGGACGCCGATCCTGATGCTGACCGCCAAGGGCGAGGAAATCGACAAGGTGGTCGGTCTCGAACTCGGTGCCGATGATTACGTGACCAAGCCGTTCGGTCTTTACGAACTCCGGGCCCGTGTTGCCGCCGTTCTGCGGCGATCAGCCAATACCCCGGCTGAATCGGGCGCTCAATTGCCGGATACATTTGTGATCGGCCGGTCTGAAATTAACCGGAAAACGTACGAGGTCTTTCGCGGTGAACTGCGCAACGAACTGACAGCGCGTGAACTGAAACTGCTGGAGTTTTTTTACAGCCGCCCGAATGAAGTGTTGTCACGCAATGATCTTTTAAACGCTGCCTGGGGGGTTGATTACTTCGGTACGACCCGGACCCTCGATCAGCACATGGCACAACTGCGTAAAAAGATCGAATCGGATCCGGCCGCACCGATGTTTTTGCTGACTGTGCACGGGGTCGGGTACAAGTACCGACCGGTCTAATCCGTTCGCCACTCATCCATGTAAAAGGGCCGGTGTAAAACGGCCCTTTTCTTGTTCCTGGGGTGAACATTCAGACAACGGGCAGCGGCTCCGGACCTTTGGGGATAATCCCGTTCGGGTTCAGGTCTTTTAAGGAATAGTAGCCTGTTTTGATATGATCAAAACTGACCGTACTGGCAACACCGGTCAATTGGTAGATATTGTTCAGATACCTTGATATGTTCGGATAGTCCTTGATCCTTTTCTTGTTGCATTTGAATATTCCATGGTAGGCAACGTCGAAGCGGACCAGGGTGACAAACAGCCGGACGTCAGTTTCGGTCAGGTGCCGGCCAAAGACGAATGGGCCGCCGTTTCCCTGCAGCCTTCTTTCAAGGTCATCCAGAGCAGAAAAGACTTCATCATAAGCCTCTTCATAGGCTTTCTGGCTCGTTGCAAATCCTGCCCGATAGACCCCGTTGTTCAGCTTTTCGTAGTAAAAATGGTTCAATTTGTCGATCTCTGAACGTAAATCCGGCGGGTAAAAGTCGATCGCGTTATTGGAATAGTCAGTGAAGGCCGAGTTCAGCATTCTCAAAATATCGGCAGACTCATTGTTGACCATGCAGCCCCGTTGTTTGTCCCAGAGTACCGGGACGGTGGCTCTGCCGGTATAAACCGGATCCTGGCGGGTGTAGAGTTCATGCATGTATGTTGAATCGTGCAGATGATCGACGGTCGCTCCGGGGTAGCTCCCGAACTTCCAGCCCTGTGGCGTCATAACCGGAGAGGCTATCGAAACAGAGATAGTCTGTTCGAGCCCGAGAATCTTGCGCACGAACAGGGTGCGGCAAGCCCAGGGGCAGATCAGGGCGACGTAGAGGTGATAACGGTCGGCTGCTGCCGGAAATCCATCGCCGCCGGTCGGACCGGAACGCCCATCGGGAGTGACCCAGTTCCGGATCGAGGAGCGCTGGCGCAAGAATCGGCCAGCATTGTCCTTGTCCTGAACCGGTTGCCAGTCTTTTGTCCACTTGCCATTTACCAGCATGGGTCAACTCCGGATGGGCGGAATCCGCCGGTTGGCTACTTCGCTTTCGTCGCTTCGATTTCTAGTCCGATCTCAACCTCTTCACCGACGACAACGCCGCCGGTTTCAAGAGTTTTATTCCAGGTCAGACCAAAATCCTTGCGATTGATCGTTGTGGTTGCTTCGAATCCGGCTTTGACATTTCCCCACGGATCCTTGACTTCACCGGCAAAGCTTCCCCGAAGTTCAACCAGTTTGGTATTGCCGCGGATTGTCAGTTCACCGTAAACGACAATGTCATTTCCTTTGCCAACGACCCGGGTGCTCTTAAATGTCATTTGCGGATGGTTGGCAACATCGAAAAAGTCGGCGCTGCGCAGATGGTCGTCTCTTTTTTTGTTTCCCGTATCGATCGATGCTGTATTAATCGTGGCACTGACACTCTGGATCGTGCGGTTCTCCGGGTCTGCCTCAATCGTTGCGACGTAATCGGTGAACTCACCACGGACATTTGAGATCACGAGATGGGCGACCTTGAAGTGAACTTGCGAATGAACGTCGTCCACAGTGTAAATCGCGGCGGTTGCCGTTTGAACAGCAAAAATACTGAGTACTAAAATGCTTAAGAATATTTTCCTGGACATGATATGCCTCCGTTATTCAATCGTTTTATGTTTCTTGAGATAGACCGTAGCAGGATAAAGAATAGAATGATAATATGATTATTAAATGAAAAGTATAGTTTTAGACTATAATGATAGGTAGACATTATGACTCTCGATCAATTAAGAATGCTGGTGAAAATCAGGGACACCGGCTCCGTACTGGCTGCCGCCGAGGCTCTGTATCGGACCCAGCCGACAGTCAGTGTTGCGATTCGCAAGCTGGAGGATGAGCTCGGGGTTCAGCTTCTTGACAGAGATCAGTATCGGGCCTGTTTGACACCGGCCGGCGAGACCCTCTGTCGCAAAGCCCGTTCGGTTATCGCCCGGTCGGATGAGTTGTCGGCTTTAGCGGAGCACCTGGCGTCCGGTTATGAGCCTGAGCTCAATATTGCTATTGAAGCGAGCTGCCCGATGCCTTTGATCCTGGAGGTGCTGAAAAATGTTGAACGAATCTATCCGCAAACCCGATTTAATCTGATGGCAGAAAACATCTGGGGCGCCTTGAGTCGGCTGAAGGAGGGTGAGGCCGACCTGGCAATCTCTCCATGGTTTGTTGAAGATACGTCACTGGAATCCAAGACCATGTTGCACGAAACGATGATCGCGGTAGCGTCCCCACAATTCCCGCCATTAAAGTCGGGTGCTCCGCTTGTTTATCAAAGCATGAAAGAGGCGGTTCAGGTGATCGTCAAGGATAGCAGTCGGTTGCCGAAGGAGAAGAAAATCGGGGTCATAGAAGAGGGCCGGCACTGGCTGGTCAATGACCACTACACGAAAAAGGAGATCTTGCTTGCCGGCATGGGTTGGGGCCGACTTCAGCACCATCTGATTGAAAAAGAGCTGGCCGAAGGCAAGCTGGTTCCATTAACGATCAGAAACTATGAGAGTACGCTCGATATTGAAATTCGTATCGCCCGCCGACTTGACAGAACAGCCGGGCCGGTTGCAGCAGAATTGTGGAACGAGTTCAAGGTTATCTGTTGAGGGACCCCAGGTGGCGGGTTCAATAAAAAAGGCTGCCGATTTCGGCAGCCTTTTTGTTGTCAGTATGTCTCGACAAACATCTCGAAATGGTCTCTGGGATGTGCACAGGCCGGGCACTTGTCGAGGGCATGAGTCCCTTCATGGATAAAGCCGCAGTTGCGACACTTCCACGATACCGATTGTTCTTTCTGAAAGACGGTTCCATTTTCAACATTCACCAATAATTTCCGATAGCGGTTTTCATGACTTTCTTCTACCTTGGCGATCGCCCGGAAGGTTTTGGCGACGTCGTGAAATCCTTCCTCGTCGGCAATTTTGGCGGCTTGCGGATAAAGTTCAGTCCATTCTTCGTTCTCTCCGGCAGCGGCTGCCTTCAGGTTCTCGGCTGTGTTGCCGATGACTCCGGCCGGATAGCTCGCGGTAATTTCGACCATCCCGCCTTCAAGATACTTGAAAAACTGTTTGGCATGCTGCAGTTCGTTGTAGGCTGTTTCAAGAAACAGGGCCTCAATTTGCCGGTACCCTTCTTTACGGGCGACCCCGGCGTAATAGGTGTAACGGCTTCTCGCCTGGGACTCACCTGCAAAAGCGGCCAACAGGTTATGTTCTGTTTTGGTTCCTTTTAAACTGCTCATGAATTTCCTCCCTGGTAATCCCGCAATGCGGAATCCTTTTCAGCAATGATCTTCTTAGATTTTATGAATAAATTTGTGTATTATAAGCAAATTGAGCTGAAAGGTGAAAGCTTAATCATCTTTTTGTCGTCCCATAAATCATCTAACAAGGAGGGTGTTGTGGAGCGATCCAGATATATTCAACATAAAGGTCGGGAAATCTATATGCTCGACTGTTCCGACTGCAAACCCCAGGATATCTCTGATATCATTGACGAGTGCGCCCGCCAGGTAAGGTCCCGCCCGGAAGGCTCGGTCAGGACATTAACAATTGCCGGTGGCGGCAAATTTGACAATAATGTTCTGCAGAAGCTGAAAGAGTTGACCCAGGGTAATGCCCCTTATGTCGACCGGGCTGCTGTTGTCGGGATTACCGGTTTGTACAAGGTTGTGATGAACACAGTCAAGCTCTTCAGCAAGCGCCAGTTCCACCTGTTTGACACTGTCGAGGAGGCCAAAGACTTTCTCGCATCCGAGTGAGCGTTGCTTGTATTGACATGTTTTAGTAAAACTGTACAATGCCGACAAATTTTATCTTTAATCAAAAGGAGATGTGGTTATGGCGAAGAAGGGGATGGGTCAGAAAAAAATTATAGGGATCGCGTTGTTGGTCGTCGGTGTGATTCTTATCGTCTGGGGTTTCAATGAAGCCGGTTCGTTCGGCGGCAAGCTTTCGAGCGCCATATCAGGTTCCCCGGGTGACCGGGTTCTCTGGTTCTATATCGCCGGCGGTGTCTGTTCGGTCATCGGTCTGTTTAATATCTTCAAGTAATTTGAAGGTGCTTTATGTTTGTCTGGAAAGAAAAATACGTTCTTGGTATTGGTGAAATCGATAAGCAGCACAAGGCTCTGGTCGACTTAATTAACCGCTTGTTTTCTGCTATGCAGTCCGGCGCAGGTAAGGACGTTCTGGAGGAAACCCTGAATGGTCTTGTCGATTACACCCGCCACCATTTTATGACAGAGGAAATCCTGATGGGGAATTATGATTTTCCCGATGTTGATGCCCATAAAATGGAGCATCGGAAATTTGCTGAAGAGGTTGAAGCTTTCCGGCAAGATTTTCAGTCAGGAAATACCGGGATTTCAATTCAGTTAATCTCCTTTTTGCGCGACTGGCTTGATTCTCATATTTGCGAGACCGATTACAAATACGGTGAATATCTGCGTGGGCAGGGAGCGCGCTAGGATTCTCCAACAATGAATTATGGCGATGCCGAGGGCGGGATAGAATCCTGCCCCCGTTTTTTATGCTCCGGTAAAGATATTGTTGGTTTCCATGTAGGAGTGAACCGTGAAATGTGAAGATCTGACCCTTCAAGGACCTTACTTGTTGCTGATTGATTTTTAATGTATTAATCTTGCTTTCATCGTGATAGGTTCATTATTAAGTTGATTCGATGTTTTTTTTAACGGCTTATCTGTTTGAATAAAATCAGGCCAAACCTGTTGTAAGGCAGGGACGGAAAGCTGCGGGTCTAAAAACGACTTTAGATAGCCGGGCTGTCATTGTGAAATATTTTTTCATATGACACCCCGGCTATTTTTGTAGATAAGAGGCCCGTTCTCTTCAAACCAGCAGTAAGGTCTGATCCGGGGGGGATTCATGGACCTGACAAAGAGCACTCAATCACCTTTAGCCATCTCTCTGCTACAGGCATTGCCGCATCCGGCTATGCTGATCAATCAATCCAGAGAAATCCTGGCGGCTAACAAATTGGCTTTAGAGGCTGGCGCTGTCGTCGGCCAATTTTGCTGGCAAACATTTGGTCAGGCTTCTTTTCTCACCGAAGAACATCAACAAAAACTTGATAACGGGGAAGCTGCAGGTGTTCATTGTTCCTTTTGTCGTGCTGATCCATCTCTTGAAAACCTGTGCGAAGAAAACGATCCCAGAGTCAAGGTTTTTGAAAGTATTGTCGATACCTATTGGGTTGCGATAAACGAGGAGATTTATCTTCATTATGCTATTGACGTCACAGAACAGGTTGAAGCGCATGTTGCCAGGGATGCTGCTGAGGAAAGGCTCTGGAAAAGTCAGTTGTTGCTCAACGAAACGAGTAAAATCGGCAAGGTAGGTGGCTGGGAGCTTAATATTGATACCGGAGAAAATCGATGGACGGAAGAAGTTCATCGTATCCATGAGGTCAGCCTGGACTATGAGCCGACCCTTGAAGATGGCATTAATTTCTATTCCGTGGCATCAAAGCCGGTTATTGCGGAAGCCGTTCAACGAGCAATTGAAAATAATGAACCTTATGATCTTGAGCTTGAGATAGTGACTGCAAAAGGCAATCTTCGGAATGTTCGTGCTATCGGTACGCCAGACCTGGAGAATAGAAGGCTTTATGGTTTTTTTCAGGATATAACGGAAAAGAAGAAACTTCAGGATGCACAACTCCGTTCGAGCCAACTCTCGGCCCTGGGGGAAGTTGCCGCCGGAGTCGCTCATGAAATAAACAACCCGATCAACGGGGTTATTAACTATGCCCAGTTGCTGATAAACAAGAATGATGTGGATGACAAGTCAAACCAGATACTTGAGAAAATCATAAAAGAGGGAAGCCGGATCTCGAATATCGTCGAAAATCTGTTAAATTTTGCCCGGAAAGATCGTGGTCTGTTTTCATACCAGGATTTAATTGACATTGTTATAGAGCCGATCAATCTGCATTCTCAGTTATGTAAAAACGATGGCATTCATATTGAGGTTGAGGTACCCGATGATCTCCCTCAAATCTACGGTAACCAGATGCAGCTTGAACAGGTGGTTTTAAACCTTCTGAGCAATGCACGATATGCTCTCAACAAAAAGTTCCCCGAGCCATCCGCCGAAAAAGTTATAGTGATTGCGGCAACACCATCAAGTTCCAATCGAGGCGATTTTGTTCAATTGAGCGTTAAGGACACCGGTTGTGGAATCCCCAAAGATCATCTGGATAAAATCTTCAATCCGTTTTACACAACCAAGGAAACAGGTGTTGGAACCGGGCTTGGCATGAGCGTGTCGCACGATATTCTCGAAAAGCATGGTGCGACGATCACGGTAGATAGTGAGGTCAATACGTTTACGTTGGTAACGGTTACTTTTCCGGTCAACACCCGGGAACAGGAAGCCAGAAACTGAACACAGCGCGTACCATTCGGAAACGAAGAGCCGTTCCTTTAGTATTCAATTCAGCAAAATGTACAGCGCGCGATGCAATTTTATCATTACACCCTGCCGCAACACTTCCCTGGATCATCCGGGGATATTTGAGTAGGCGTTTTAGCTTGAACCCGGGTGCCTTCTGCCATTTTGATTTCGTCATTATCGACTCTGGCCGGCCTATCCCCCCCGCTTTTTCAACTCTCCCTGTACCAGTTTTTTTTGTGCCGGATTCAGTCGTTTCGACATAAGCAGGTTATTGAGGTCGGTTGTTTTCAGGTTCGGCAGAAACAGGGTGAACCAGACGGCCGGGGTATTGCGATTTTTCAGCATCGCCAGCCGCAGGTTCGGCCGATTTTTCCACTTTGAG